>NZ_JBHWEB010000004.1:48776-130582 GCF_042734395.1 Amycolatopsis sp. NPDC059657
AATGCTATCGCTCTCTATCTACACGCCCCCAGTCCTACCGTCCGTACAAACTAAAACACCGCCGTTGCTTTTTCTCCGCTAGCTTTTTACCCCCCCCCCCCCCCCCCCGCTTTATTGCGACAGGGGCAGGGTTCGCGTTGTGGCCAGGATTCAAAACGGTCTTGTCGAAATTTTTTCGGTAATTCCGCCACCTCACCGCGGCTTCTACTAACTTTAATGCGAGGTATAGCCTTATGCGTGCCACTGCAAGCAACAAAACAAAACACCCGCTCGACATACAAACATTCAACATCAAGCCAACCGAGCTACACACGGTGAAACTTGGCCGGTTCAGGTTCTCCGACCCAGAACCAAAGTTTCAGATCATCTACCACGAACAGGACGTTGAAAATCCGAACGTCGTCAGCTATCACGACGTTGCCGTACAGCTAAATAGCAGCACCTACAAGGTCTACCGACACTTCCAAAGCTACAGCCAGCAGGTGCACCGGCTGACTGTGCGCTTTGCGAGACAAGAAGATCGAGCGCTAGATCAGAGCTAGGCAGGATACTTGATTGCGAATGCTCGTACTCCGTCGATGAGCAGCCGCACGTCACTATCCACATAGTCACTGTACTGCCCATGTGCTGCGGAATTACGAAGACCGAGCCAAGCTGTAACCTGCTTCTGCTCCAGCGCTCCATATATAGACGCCTTCTTGAGGTCGGCGTTCATCGTATCAGCCTTCTTCGGCTTACCATTCGCATCCGCTATCGCCACTCCATGCTTCACGCAGAGCGCTCGAATATGCACTTCCAAGGATGATCCAGCAATAACAGCTGCTGCATCCTTATACTTCTTGGCAAGCAACTCCTCGGCCATCTCCAGGAAGTCACTATGAACATCAGCGTGAATCAACTCAACCAGAGACTCAATCCATCCAGCGTCTAAATCAGCGCGCAGAGCAAGCACAACGCCACCCAACCCGAGCAACCGCAGATGTGTTGGTTGATTCCTCAAGGTATCTGCTTGTCGTGCATACGTGCTGGAAGGAACCGTCAGTCTATCCACAGCAGCCTGAAGCCGATTAGCCATGATGCGGCTTTCGTCGTGCAGATCGGACATGTCATCATACTGGGAAAGCTTCGCCATTCCTTTATACTCTGCGATGAGCGTATCTAACTGACTTATGGCTGTCTGGACAGAATTCATGCCGGTCATCATACAGTAATCGACGTTCCGATACTCCTACTTCACCTCATACATCAGCGACTCATACACCGGCGCATCAGCAAACGGCTGAAGCTGCCCGAACCGCTGCCATCCCCAGGACAGGTAAGCACTCTTCGCTGGAATGTTGTCTGGCTTGACCAGCAAAGTAGCTCGTTCTTCGGTCCGCCCGTCAAGCAAGGCATCGTGCAGTTGGTGAGCATAACCGCGCCGTTGCCACTGCGGTAACACCATAAGTTGCGTCACCGCGAAGGAGCGTTTGCCGTCTTCGGTCAGCTGCTCCGGACTGGCGTCACCTTTGTAGCCTTGCCACCATTTTGAGCCGTCCGGCAAGGTGTAGCCGAGCGAATAGCCAATCAAAGTTCCGTTCAGCCAACCAGTGACCAAGCTAAATCCCGGCCAACGGGCGTACAGCTCCAGCCGCTCCCAAAAGCGTTCTGGCGTAAAGAACGGGTCGGTAAGCATGTCGGCATATACCTGCTCGTAGACCGCCAGCAGCTCTGCCTTCTGAGCGTACATGCCTTCGGCATCGTGGTGACGGACTTCGAATTTGGGCACAGCGCTGCTCACGAAAGCTTCCTCCATATTCTTAGTTAGCCGCGGCTTGGTAGCGGTCAAGCAATTGACTTACGCCTGGTACGGCTGTATACGTCGACAGACGCTTCAGGACACGAGCGAATTCCATATTGACTCGCCAGCTTTCGAGTCCATCGTCGATAGCGTCCAGGACTTCGTTGGCAGCTTCGACGGCACCATCTACTGCACCAGCTCGTTCGCGGGCGCCAGCCAACCGAACCCGATACAAGGCGACATTGCGAGCAAAGCCATCACCGTAAGCCGCAATGGCTTGTTCGAGCAGCTTTTCGGCCCGGACCGCCTTGTTCGCCTCAACCGCACAGGTAGCTTCGACGGCGTCGATTTCCATCGGGGACATAAAAGCTGCCCAGCTGGCCGTCTCACTGCTTTGGTCAGCATCGAGTGCTTTACGGGCGCGAGTAATTGCCGCTTGGCTGCTCTGGAAGTCACTGCTGCGAGCACTGGCAACTGCCAGATGCAACAGGGGTACCGCCGCCATTCGCGAACGTTGCCCAAAGCCACGAGCAGCACTATCTGCTGCACCGGAAAACCGCAAGCCTTCGCGAGGTCGACCGATCAGGTTGCTCTGGAAACCCAGACCGGCTAAGGCACGACTTTCGATCTCAGCATCACCAGCTTGGCGCCCAATGGTCAGCGCATCGGCAAAGCTGTTGCGGGCAACATCATGCTGCCCAGCATCACAGGCCAGCCAACCAGTACGAATTTGGAGATTGCCGGTAGCCAGCAACAGTTGTTGGCCGACGCTGTCACCGTAATGGCCTTGTTCCAACATAGCGTGCGCACTGCGAGCAGTCGAAACGCCAGACTGCCATAAGGTTTCGCCGCCGTGTTGGTGGTCAAGCTTGCACAGGCGATTCGTCGTGCGCTGTAACTTCGCGATATCGGCTTTGCCGACCTGACCAATACTTTCGGTACCAAATCCACTGGCGGCAGTGGCGGCTACGCCCCACTTCATTAGCGTCCGTCGCTTCATGGGATCGAACGGTACGCCCAAGTCTTCCGCCAGGTTGGCCTGGCCATCTGTTGGCGGCGAGCTGTCTTCCGCCAGCAGCGATTCGAGCTGTACGGCGTTCAGGCCGAGCAACCGGCCAAGTTTTGGTCGCTTGTGCGGCAGCGGCTCGGTGTCGCCAGCTTCCCAGCGAACGATCGTGCTCCGGTCGATCCCCAGAGCCTCAGCCAGGCCTTCCTGGGTATACCCAGCAGCCTTTCGCGCCCGAGCTAGCGCTACTCGCTTGGTCATCGACTGAGCCTTTCTTTCGCTGCGTGATCAGTAGGTTACCGCAGGTCAGGCTGCTCGGTGCATCATCCGGGCATCCAAACTGCCGCATCCGCGCTCTGGTTCAGGTTGCAGACCGTGACCAGGCTTCTGAACCGGTAGGCAGGTGCTTGGTCACCGCCATACCGCCCAGACGGACACGGACGGAGCGGACAAAGATGACGGCCTGCGCAGAACGGCCGGTACTGGAAGACCAGCCGGAGAACGATCAGCTCACACGGCCTTTGGCCTATGGCTACATGCGGGTGCCCTGTGACATCCCGGACGACAAAGTACGCCGGATGGAACACGAACTCCGGCGCTGCGCTGAGCGTCAGGGGTGGTACCTGGTGACCATCTTTTCTGAGCTCGATTGCGGCCGTCACGAGGCCTTTGACGAGTTGACGCTTGAGCTTCAGCGAGCCGATGCCCACTACGTCATCGTGCCGACCTTTCGGCACCTGGCCCGCAATGCCGTCTTGCAGAACGTCCTGTTGGCCCGGCTGGAGTTCGAGGCTGGGGCCGAAGTACTCGAACTGGTGGAAACCTCGTGATGGCAGACCAAAAGTCCAAGGTCACCCGCGAAACCATCGAGCTGGTCAACGCCCTCAGAGCAGTGACCGGCAACATCTCCGGCATTGCAGATGCCCTGCTCATCGGGCAGATGTCGACCACCAAACAGCACGAGTACGCCACGTTGCTTCGGGAGCTGGCCGACCTGCTCGATACCCACGCTGACGACCAGGATGGGCCTACCGATGCCTGAACCGAAGAAGTTGGCCGATCACCTGGAAATTATGCAGGTTCACCTGGCTGACGTGACCAGGCGCTTGGCTTCTGGACAGATACCAGCCGCTGAGCTGCACGAGTTCAGCAAGCTGCTGACTGCCTTGGCGGAAGCCGTAGCGCTGTATGCCGGAAATATGGGCCGACAGTTGCCGCCGTCTTGTGTCCGTCAAGCACTCAGGAAGCGAGCGCCCTGGCCGGAAGACGAGCCACCACCGGCCGCATGATCGGCTGGGCAGTGTTCGCCCTGGTCATCCTCGGCCTGCTCGTCGCGGTGGTCGTGACATGGCTTTGGTCAGAGCACCTGGCAGTCCAACGGCGAGCACGAGCCATAGCCAAGTACCAGCCAGAACACACGGTCGCCGCCATCCAAATGAGGATCGCCGAAGAGGAAGCCGCGGAACGGCTATCCGAAGCTCCCACCGAGGTCATACCGGTGATGGCAACAGATGACGTACCCACGGAAGTACTGCCTGCCGTTTTACCGGTGCGGCGGAAGCGCCGGTACGTCCAGCGGCCAACCCCGTATCCCCGGAACCGCAAAGATCTACGCCCGCCTGATCGAGACCTGATGCATCGCGTCCTAGACGGCCTGAAGCGTCTGGACTGACAGGCAACCCAGGTTCCTCCGTACTGCTACGGAGGTTGTTGTCCCACAAGAGAAAGAGGACTGTTGAGAAAGCCTGCTATTGCTTCCACTGCTGCACTTCTGGCGTTGTCCGGCTTGTTCAGCTCTGGTATCGCTACGGCCGTCCAGCCGGACTTGGTCGGCGGCAGTGAAGCCACCGGCAACACGAGCTGGATGGCGTCCGTCCAGTACGACGCTCCCGATTACGGCCGGGTCGCCTGGCATACCTGCGGCGGTGCGCTGCTGTTCAGGAGTTGGGTGGTCACCAATGCTCACTGTGTGAGTGACATGCCGGACAACCCTGGCGGCATCCCCACGTCGGCCAAGACATTCTCTGTGCGGGTCGGCTCTAAAGACCGTACCCAGGGTGGCGAGACCGCCAAGGTCACAAAGATCGTGGTGCACCCTGGCTGGCAGTGGTCGGCTGGCGCCCCTGAACAAACCGTCGATGACATCGCGCTCCTGAAGCTCGACCACGAGGTCGACAAGCAGCCGATTCAGCTCGCTGGCCGTCCGGCTCGGACTAGTGAACGCGTCATGCTCTACGGCTGGGGCGCTGACCAGCCGGACGGCAACCCGTCCAACCTGCCGCGCAAGCTCCAGCAGCTCAGTACTCGAGTCCTGCCGCCGGCCAGGTGCTCCGATGCTCAGCAGTCAGCTGGCGAGATCTGCACCAACAACCCGCACGGCACTGATGGGCCCGGTTCTGGAGATTCGGGCGGCCCGGCCGTCGAGGTGATCGACGGCGTAGCGAAGCTGGTGGGAACGTGCAGCCGGGCGGCAGCTCGATACCCCGGCGAAGCTCCGACCGTGTACACCAGCTCGCCAGAGTTTCGGGGATGGCTGTACGACACGGCACGAGGTGCGCCTGCTGGCGCATAGCTGATCTAGACACAAACGCCAGGTCACACAGGGGTGCTGTGGCCTGGCGTTTGATGTTGGGCATCTACAGTTTGTAGTGGATCTCACTTCCAGCCGAACCAGTGATTTAGTCCGGCGAGGACTAGGCCGCCAATTACCGTGACAACGAAGGCTTGCGCAATGGCAACTGAAGTCTTAATCGCTTTACTCGATGCCTTCGGATGACTCCGTCGAATAGACTTGTCGAGTCGGTTGGGTAGGAATAACACGACCTGGTATAGGACTCGTACCACCGTAGAACGGTTCCTTCTTGATCGTGGCTGTCTCCTCTGCGGCTTCCTGCTGTGAGCTACAGCCGATCGTTTGCCCCGTCGAGCCGGATCGCTCTGCGGGCGCGCCTGCGCCTGGCTTACGTGCTGCTGGTTGCGACTTGGCTTGTCGCTGCGCCTCTGCTGGCGACGCGGGCGCGAGTTTGGGGAGGACGCTTGGGTGACGTGTGGACGCTTCACCGCACTACGTAGCCTTCGAAACCGAGTGCGCGACCTTCGCGTGATCCCGCGCGTCCCGTCCCACGGTGTAACGGACTCGATCACCCACGCGCAGACCGGCTGAATCGCGCGACTGAAGCACAACCGAGTGCCGTCCAGAGACAATAAGTCCATCTCTTGAACCATTCGGGAGTGATTGGACGGTGCCAGTGAACAGATGATCATCTACCCGGCCGTGAGTCGACCATTTACACTTCAGTTTGTACAGATGCTCACGCCCCATCCGACTTGTTACGAGTCCATAATCCAAGGTACGCAGCACAAAGTCGCTGGGCATCGGGACTGGCCGATGCGGGTCATAACCTGAGTCAGTGATCCGCACGAACCACGTTGCAAGGGTTGTATTCCCTTTGAAAGCGTCGATTGAGAAGCTTTTGAGATCGTTGAAGTGCGCCATCGTGACAAGATCCGCGATCATGTCCTTGGTGATCACGTCACGACGAGCGTACGGCCGAACCTGGTTGTTCAGCCACCGTGCGCCACACTCAGCATAGTACGCTGCGGCATCACCTGGGGTGCGCCGCGGCTGCTTCCCCTTACCCGCTGACTGCACCGGCCGTCGACTGACAGCACCAGCACGTTGCACACCTGTGCGTCTGTTGTTCGCTTGAGACATGGACATTCTTACCTCCTGAACTTGGGCATGAAAGTCTCAGCCGCATCAGCCAGAAGCTCGTGAAGATCTAAGTTATCTCCCTGTGACGAATGCGGCCCTCTCCCTTGGTGCGTACCTTTGTCGACCAACGGCTTCCGACCGTTACAAAGACATTCGAATGGCGTAGTGACCGATAATTGAAAACGTACCCCCGGTGTTTCACGGAAGCGTCCAACAACTGGCATCCTAGGCAACCTAGGCGAGGCGTTACCGAACCTCGTCCTAACCGTGACAACCGACAGCCATTCGCAGATCGACATCAAGGAGGGGCACCGCACCTCAAGTTTGCAAATAAGTCAAACTAAACTAGCAATCATGGAGCTTGCCGAGCAACGCGTCAGGGTCTTTCACGTAGACGGCAGTCGCATACTGGCGCATTCCCGGAATGCCGATGATGCGAAACCATATTTCGGAAGTGCGCGGCTGTTCCCCAAGCTGAGGAGCAGACGACACCGAACGTCCCCTGGTCTTGCAGAGAGCCGTGACTCTGTCGCCACTGTTGAAGGTACCGTTCGCCACTTTGTCGCCCGGCACACCAGACGCACCCGGGTATACCTGGATGATCGGGGAACCACCGCCCAGATCATCGAAGATGAGCGGTTGGCCTTCGTTGGCGCTAGGGGTGGTCGGGCCGCCAGCCTGCGGATCACGAGCGCCGCTATCGCCGGAGTTCACAATCAAGTAGACGGCGATACCAAGCACTACAACAAGCACTGCGGTAGCGCCAGCCAGTAGTGGCTTAGAGATTACGACACCGTTCTTGGTCGACACGGGCGATGGATCATCAGTTTCGCCAGATATCTTATGCTGCACTTCGACAGGCTCAACGGAGAGAACATCAGGCTGATCTTCACAAGGCGACGGCAAAACAGTTACAGGTTCAGCTACCTCCTCACTCGTCGGCAGCTTGGATACCGGCTCGTACCCCGTAGCCAAAATCAGTCTCTCAAGTTGCGCTAGTATGATGCGCTTGTAGCGGCGGCCTTGCGCATCGGGCGCACGCGCCTCAGTGAGGCGCTTTCCGAGCAGGTCACACTTCGCGTTCGACGCGAGATTGAAAACGGCGTCGAAGACCTCGTTGAAGTAGACCACATTATCCGGCCTGAGCCGCTTTTCTTCCGCGGATTCATCATGCGGTATCGCAGCCTTGAGCTTAAGTAGCTCGCTTCGCACGTGATTCCGAATCGCACCTTCGTCCCAGGCTTCCGAGACGCACCAAAATTTCCACAAGTCCGGAGTCTTTGTCTGCAAAAACTCGGCAAAGTCGCTCCGCCGAATTCCTTCACGCTGTCCAAGTTCGCTTAACTGCCCTTGGAGCACGGACTCTTCATGCTGTCTTTCAGGTTCCTCAGACACTCAGATTCCTTTGCAGTGCACAGTAAAGATCGTCAGCCATAGTAACTTACGGTGCCGTAGGTTACGGTACCGTAAGTTAGCATACTGACATGCCGTTATCAAAATGTTACGCTATTTGTTAGTTAACGGAGCTAACGAAACATGACGGGAGAACAACAACCAAGCGGTGAAGATCAAGGCCATGCGGGTCTACTTTTTCCGCTCGCGGGCTTGGGTTTTACGGCGGAGCGCCTAGGGCAATACCGCGAACAGCGTGGACAGCTGCGACGGGCACTAAGTGTCTACCAACGACGCATCAAAGATGACGCTCAGACTACTGGTCGAATATACGAAATCCTTGCGGATATTCAAGTCAAGCGCGCTGAACTCGACGCTATGGAAGTTTTCCATCGACTCCGCCTGGCAGACGTAGCACTTAAGAGTATGGATGCAACCCGGGAGTTCCAGGAATTCGCTGGTCCCTTCCTTGGAGTTGTCGCCGGGATGGAGACGCCGCCGTTACCGCCAACGGCCGAGCCGCCCAGTCCTACTAATCAGTAGCAACACTGTTAACTGATCTTTGACCGGTCTGCTGACCGGTCTTTTTTGCTGGTTGCAACGGCATCTGACCAGGGCAAAACGGTTGCGCAGTGATCAGACCGGTCAGGCGACCGGTCAAACATCAACTCAGGTATTTACGGGCTTGGCTCGTACTCCTAATGTCGTTCTTGTCCGGCGCTGAAGACGCCGCACATCACATAGAACATCTGCTGCTTCTTAACTCCAGAGTGAGCCATAGTCATATCCACTTCATGCGCCAAGACAACCGTCTGGCGCTATTCAAGCATGCACAAGAAAGGTACGAACGTGTCCGACATTCAACCCTGGCAACCTGCTCCTATGGTCAATCTCGACCGTGGGGCGCGAGCGATCATCAAACAGACCAACCACGAAGTGTTGGCCGAACAGGGTAAAGCAGTTCGCAGTGCCACGGTGATTCGTAACAGCGTGGCTTTGGCGGACGGCCTCATGACCGGCATCGACCAGCTCCGGCGACACGAAGCACGAGCTGCTTCCGAAGATCCGGTTGTTGCGGATGAGTACGCCCGCATCCGCCGAGCTGTTGCCGACCTGGGTCTCAACGAGATCAACCGCTACGGACAGCGGCCGTGGCTGTGAGTGGCTGGCTGGCGGTCGGGGCGATTGTCGTCGCCCTGGCCGTCCTCGGCGGCTTCTACCTCCATGACCTGGGGCGTTTCTTGAGCAGACCGCCCGATCCCTCAGTCCTGGCCGAGATGGAAGCCATGCAGACGGCTGCTCGTATCGCGCACCTGACCAATGCCGCCGAAGACCACATGGACGTGTTCATCAGGGAGCGGCAACAGCACCAGAAGGGACGGCCGCAGTGGCCCCAGGAAGACACCGACGAAAGGACTGGGCCGTGGTGAGCGTCGGCCTGACAGTGGCTCTGACCTGCGCGGCTTTCCTGGCCGGCCGCGGTTGGCAGTGGTTCCGAGATGCCAGGACCGCCATGGGCCCCAACAAGAGAGGAAGAAAGTGACCGAAGAGAACGACTTGGCAGTCAAGCTGAGGCGACTGTCCAAGCTGCTCAACAGCACGATCCAGCGCATGGAGGAGGTGGAAAGTCTCCAGGCCGTGACGGTGGGCGAACAGGACGAGCTCGGCGAGCGGCTGTCGGCGCTGGCTGAGCGCTTGCGTATCGCTATGGAACGGCGCTGCGCCTGCATGAGGCAGGAGACACTGTCGGAAGACCCGTTCCGTAACAGCACTGAGCACGAGGAGTACCGGGGGTCGTGACGCTGCGGCCCCCGCCGGGCGGCAAGGCCGTCCTGGTACGCATCGGCCTGGCTATCGTGTTGGTGGCCTACTTCGGCCATGCCATCGCGGACATGGCAATGCCGTTGGCGACCTGGATTATTAGCATCGCATGTGTCGCCACTATCGGCACCGCCATCTTGCGCCGTTTCTGGCGCTAGACCATCGACGTAGCTATACCGATCGGTGTTGTGGAATAGACAATCCATATTGCACACCTTGGCGGACTACGGCATAACGAGAATATAGGGGGGTGTTGCTCCAGCCGGAGACACTTCATGCAGCAATGGAGGATACGTGTTCGCGGTACGCCGCGCGAGGAGGTAAACGAAAGGCTCCTTATCCAAGCCATTATTGCCCTCGGCAAGCAACTCGCCCGTGAGGCTGAGTTGCCCGCCGAGGCCCCACAACCTAACCAAAAGAGAAAGGAGGAAGTTTGAATCTAGCCTTAGCTATATTCGTGGGCGGTGTCGTCATACTGGGCGTCATCGTCGGCGCACGACTTCTGAACAGTCTGCGCTGGCGTTCATCGCTCACAGCCTACCGGCTCCAACTGCCAGCCGGTCTGACCGCAGACGACGTCACGCGCTGGCTCGGTATGTTGGCCGCCCACACGCATGCGCCGCAGTGGTCGCTGTTGCCGCTGCCACCCATCGTGGTCGAGGTCGAAGCCGATGCGGACGGCATCAGCCACTACGTGCTTGTACCCCGTGATCAGGCGTCGCATCTGCTGGGCAGCCTGCGCGCCGGTCTGCCTGGCGCGCGCATTGAAGAAGCTCCGAAGTACCTGGATAAGCCGTTTTCCGGCTTGGCGGCTGGGGAGTTCACGGCCACGAGTCGCACTCGACCGCTGGCGGTTGAACGTAATGAAGCCACCAGCGGCGCGTTCCTTGCCAGCCTCCAGCCACTCAACCGGGGTGAGCGGCTGCGCTGGCAGGTCACCCTGACCGGGGCCGGAACTCCCGCGCCGGTGCACAGTGCCTCACCTCGACCGGAAGATCGGTGGTGGTCGAGCTACCTGCTGGAAGGTGAGCCGCCCGCCGACGCTGACGCCGTACGCGCTGCCCGTACGAAGCAGAAAGATCAACTGCTCCAGGTCACGATGCGCTTGGGCGCCAGCGCGCCAACCCGGAAGCGCGCTCGTTTCTTGCTGGGCCGCACCTGGGGAACAATCCATGGTGCCAACGCCCCAGGCGTCCGGCTCGTGCGCCGCTTCTTGTCGACGGCCGACGTTGCAGCTCGACTCTCCCATCGCACGCTTCCGGTAACGGCCTGGCCTCTCCTGCTGTCGACCACTGAGCTGGCTGGACTCATCGGCTTCCGGCTGACCGACGTGGCCTTGCCGGGATTAAGCCTTGGCGCTGCACGGCAATTACCGCCACCAGCACAGATGGCCGGAAAAGGGGCAGTCGTACTCGGCATGAGCAACTACCCCGGCATGGCCGACCGCCCGATCACGCTGGCTCCCGAAGATCGCTTACGCCACATGTCGATCTTGGCTCCTACCGGCGCTGGCAAGTCCTGGCTGCTGGCCCGCATGATCTCCAGCGATATTGCCGCTGGTCACGGTGTCTTCGTCATTGACCCGAAGGGTGATCTCATCCCTGATGTGCTGGCCCGCGTCGCCGACAAGGACGCAGAACGCGTCGTCGTACTCGATGCCTCCCGGCGTGAGCAACCAATCGGACTGAACGTCATCGGCCAGGCGCACGACGAAGCCAGCCGGGAACTGCTCGTCGATAACGTGCTGTCGGTCTTCAGCTCGATCTGGTCAGGCTTCTGGGGACCGCGTTCAGACAGCTTACTGCGTATGGCCTTGACGCTACTGGTTAACAGCCGCGGCTTCGACGGCTCGGCCCTGACCCTCACTGAGCTGGTACCGCTGCTCACACAACCGGCGTTCCGGCGATATCTGGTGAACCAGCCGACCGTACCGGCAACGGTGCGGGCCTACTGGCAACGCTACGACCAGCTCTCTGATGGCGAGCGGCAACAGTCGATCATGCCGCTCCTGCACAAGGCCGAGGCGTTCACGTCGCGGACAGCGATCCGCCTGATGCTCGGCCAAGCCGAAGGACTCGACCTGTCCGCCATCTTCCGCGAGCGCAAGGCAGTGCTGATCTCCCTTTCGGAAGGCACGCTCGGCCGCGAGACTGCCAGCCTGCTCGGTTCACTGCTGGTATCGCTGCTCTGGCAGACGACCTTGGCTCGCATCGCTGTTCCCGCAGACAAACGCGGACACACGTTCGCCTATATCGACGAGGCACCCAACCTGATGCGCCTGCCGCTGCCATTGCCCGAAATGTTCAGCCAGGCGCGCGGCCTTGGCCTCGGCATCACCACGGCAGCGCAGTACCTCCACCAGTTGCCGGAAGCAATCAAGGCCGCGCTGTTTGGGACCGTACGATCACAACTCAGCTTCGCCGTCGAGCAGGACGACGCGGTGTTTCTGGCGAAGCGCTTCAATCCGCTGACCGTCGACGACCTCAAGGGCCTGGCCCGCTTTGAGGTAGCCATTCGCCTCTGCGTCGGTGGCGTCACCCAGGCCCCGGCGACCATGACGACCCTGCCACTTGACCGCGCCGTCCGAGACGCTGAAGAGCTGGCGAGTGACAGCCGTGAGCGCTATGGCGTCACACGCTCAGACGTCGAAGCTGCCATTGCGGCTCGCAACACTCCACCAACGAGTCATGGTTCCGACGCTGTGCCATTCGGCCGCCGCAAGAAGGGCGGCAAGCCATGACAACCCACCCGCTCGCTCTACCGATCGCCTCGCCGGCCGCGTTGAGTGCCCCGATCGAAGTACCGAGGTCAGCGACCTATTCACGGCACGTTCGTCCAACGACTCATGCCCTCCTATGGAGGGCATACTTCTTCCCCCGGAGTTCCTCAATGACTCGTCGACGGCTGACCACAGTCACGCTTGAAATGCTCCGCGGCCAGCTGAGTACCCGCGACCTCGCTGTCCTCGCAGACCTCGCCAAGGTTCGCGTTCTGTCCGGTGATCAGCTCACCCGCCTGCACTTTGCTGATCTTTCTCCCTCTGCTCGTGATCGCACTCGGCGGCGGGTGCTTTCCAGACTGGTTGGTTTTGGCCTTGTGACCACGCTCGAACGACGGATCGGCGGTGTACGAGCTGGCAGCGGCGGCCTGATCTACTCCCTTGGTGCAGCCGGGCAGCGGTTGACAGCGGTTCTTGTCGACCCGTCTGCTCGATCGGCCAACGCTCGCGCCCGGCACCCGTGGACACCAGGTCGACTGTTCCTCAACCACACGTTGGCTATCAGCGAGCTGTACGTACAGCTCCGTGAAGCTGAGCAGGCGGGCCGCTTCGCAATTCTTGAGTTCAGAACGGAACCGGCTGCCTGGCACGTCGACGGACACGGCGGAGTGATCAAGCCAGATGCTTACGCCGTACTCCAGTCCGCTGACGTCTCGGACTCCTGGTGGCTGGAGGTCGACCGAGCTACCGAGAGCTTGCCGACACTGCGACGCAAACTACTGGCCTACACCGAGTTCGCCCGTGACGGACAGCTTGGCCCGGATGATGTCGTGCCGCGTGTTTTGGTGACCGTGCCCGATGATCACCGCCGTGCGGCCGTACAAGGGCTCATACAGACCTTGCCTGACCCCGGAGGGCAGCTCATAAGCGTCAAGAACCATCCGCAAGCAACGAAACATATGAGCAGTGTTGTCAATAATATTGTAGACTGATCATGTGCACTGCGTTAGAATCAATAGTCGTTAAGCAGGAGCGCGATGTGTGTATCAATAAATAAGCCAGCAATGACTACTCGCCACATTGGCGACACCGCTTGATCTACCATCATCACGTCACCTGAAAATTCTACCCTAACTGCATAATCGACGTGTCTACTCGTGAGCCCAGCCGTTCACGCAATCTACGCTCAACAACTACGACTTAACGAGAGGAGGACACTGACATGAAACAAACGCTAACCACCACAGAGATGATCGAGCTTATTGCCGAATTGCAGGAACTCGCACCTAATCGACCGCTTAGCTACGGAGAATCACTCCAGGTCGCTCGCTTGCAGGCTGCTCGCCTGCGCGAACTGCTCAACGCCACCGAGCAGCCCGACATAGTCTTGACCTGGCTCATTCGGCAGAAGCACCTACCAGTGCACTTCGTCCCAAGCATCAAACTGGACGGCGGCAATGGCAGCGGCTTGACCACGAATGCCAACGACAATAAAGTCCAGATCTACATTAATGAGAGCGAGCCGTCCGTACGTCAACGGTTTTCACTCTTACACGAGTTCAAACACGCGCTCGACTTCAAGGAGTTCGACACCTTAAGCGCCCGACTTGGCAGCGGAAACCCAGAGCGACAAAGACTGCAAGTTGAACTAATATGTAATGAGTTCGCTGCACAGGCACTTATGCCTGCCACGATGGTGAAACGAGTCTGGTCTACCATGCACGACATTGAAGTAACTGCACTCTTTTTCAACGTCTCAGCCGAAGCAATGCGAACTCGACTCAGCCGTCTGGGACTTATAGACCGACCGGCAACAAGAACGTTCCTACGGAGCGCGGGAAACCTTAAACAGACCGCGTGCTGCATCTAACGAACGTCGTTCCTTAACAGAAAGGAGGCGAGTAGCGATTGTCAACCGCATCGCTCAATCGCCACGTACGAAACGAGGCCGCTAAGCCTGCACTCCGCGTCGTGCTCTACTTACGTGTGTCGAGTAAGCGACAGATGGATACTGACGCTGACCTTGACCCAGACGGCAACTCCATCGACACCCAGCGGAAGTACTGCCAGGACAAAGCTCGGCAGATGGGTGCGGTCATCATCGGTGAGTACGTCGAACCCGGTAATTCCGCACAGACCATCGCAAAGCGGCCAGTCTTCCGCGACATGATGCGCCGCATTAACGAAGATCGGGACGTTGATGGCGTGCTGATCTACATGCGCTCACGCGCATTTCGTAACTACGTCGACGCCGGAAACACCAAACTGGCGCTAAGCAAGCTGAACGTCAAGCTCATCTCAGCTAAAGAAGACTTCGGCGAAGGCATCATGGCCGAAGCGATGGAAGCCGTCACCGACGTCTTCAACTGGCTGCAAGTCCGCATGTCCGGCGAGGACATCAAGGTCAAGATGGGGAACAAAGCCCGGAACGGTGGAACTCTCGGTCGCGCGCCCGTCGGCTACCTCAACACACGTCTGCTGATCGAAGGACACCACGTCAACACCGTGGTTCCCGACCCCGAGCGAGCCAAGTTCGTCCGCATGGCCTTTGAGCTGTACGCCACGGGCGAAGAGACTTACGAAACGCTCTGCGCCAAGCTGACCCGCGCCGGACTACGGATGCCACCGCGCGCTGACCGTCCCGGCAACCCGATCAGCACCAAGAAGATCGGCCCCCTGCTCCGTGACCGGTACTACCTGGGGTACGTCTCGTATGAAGGCATCGAGTACCCCGGTCGGCACGAGGCGCTGATTACGCCGGAACTGTTCGATCAGGTTCAGCAGATGCTCGCCAAGCACACCGATGACCACGTACGACACCGAACCCACCATCACTACCTCAAGGGCCTCGTGTGGTGCGACCGATGCAAACATCGCCTGGTCGTCACACACGCGACAGGCCGTCATGGTGGTGAGTACTACTACTTCTACTGCCGTGGCCGTCAACAGGGACTGTGCGAGCTTCCCGGTATCCCCGTAGAAGTCGCTGAGGCAGCTGTTGAAGCTCACTACGGCGTGGCCCTGGCCATGTCAGCCGACTGGCTAACTGCCGTACGAGCGGGCATTGACGACGCGATAGCTGCCAGTGCCCAGCTCACCGATGATGTCCGGAGCAGCTACACCACGCGTCTTCGGAAGCTCGACCAGAAAGAGGACTACTTTCTCGACCTGGCAGCCGAAGAGGGGTGGCCCAAACCCAAGCTGAAGGCCAAGCTCGATGGCTTGCGCGCTGAGCAGCGGGAGATCACGAGCGAGCTGGAACGCTCGGACATGCAGCTCACCCACAGCCGCACGGTCTTATACCAGGCGCTCGAACTGCTGCGGGAACCTCAGCAGGCGTACCAGGTGGGTGACGAAGTCGTACGCGGCATTCTCAACCGGGCGTTCTTCACCCGGCTGTATCTCGAAGGCGTCAAGGTCACTGACCAGCAGCTCAAAGAGCCGTTCGGCGCGCTGACAGAGAGCTACCTGATTAACCGCCCAACGAACAAGAGCGCCGCACCGGCTAAGCGGTACGACGCCCTGAACGTTTCGGCTTCCTCACGCTTGCCCCTTGCGGGTCAAGGTTGTGATAAGGCCGGTTGGGTGGAGCTGAGGGGAATCGAACCCCTGACCTTCTCGATGCGAACGAGACGCGCTACCAACTGCGCTACAGCCCCTCGTTTGAAGCTCCATGAGCCTATCAAGGGCTCATGGAGCCTCGCGCGCGGGGGTATTACTCCCCCGAAGCCCGCCTGAAAGGCCTTGTCCCGGGCTCGTCGAGCTCGTGGAATGCCGGGTCCTCGTCGTCGAGGTCGACGACGACGGCCTGTCGCCGCAGCCGGGAGGTGGGCGACGGCCTGCGCTCGACCACCTCGCGGCGCGCCGCGGAGACGACTTCGATGTCTTCGAGTGGCTCTTCTTCGATCTCTTCGAACCGGTCGCGGACGGGCACGCGTCCGCCACCGCCGACGTGGCCGTGGCGGGCCATGCGGCGGGCGCGGATCTCGGACTCGATGCGGACCTGGCGGCGCAGGTAGCCGAGGTAGGCGATCAGCACGAAGTCGGCGACGCCGTTGCCCCACCAGGCCAGTGGCCAGACGAAGCCGGCGACGGCCGCCGTGATGACCACGAGCACCAGCAGGGCGACGACGACACGCTGGCGGTAGGCGTACTTGGCCCGTGCCGCGATTTCCGCGGCCTCCGGGTCGAAGCCGCCGCGGCCGGGCCGGTAGCCGCGCGGTGAGTCGGAACGGGCTGGCACCCGTTTCGGCTGCGGGAGCGGGTCCGGTTCGTCCTCTTCCAGGTCTTCGTCGAGGCCTGCTTCAAGCTCGGCGAGATCGTCTTCGACCGACGGCTCCTGGGCCATGGCGAACTCCTCCCGTGCGTCGCTGCGTGCGCTCCCGCTTCGGACCACCCTGGCGGCCAAGGCCGAGTCGGCGGTCTGTGCCACCTGCTGGCGCTTGCGCGCGACCATAGGCACGAGAACGACGAGCCATGCCACCGCCAGTGCGACGATGATCAACGAACTGGGCACTCCCGTCACCTCCCCCGATCCACTTCTGTCGTCACGCTAGTCACAGGAGTAACAGATCGGACGGAGGCTCGCCGATCTAGATCAGGAAAAGGCGTCACCGAATTAGGTGATTCTCACGCCATGTGGTAACGCGATTACGGTGTTGACCTTGTAATCAGCGATCCGCGTACTCGGCGCGCCCCGAAGCCACCAGCCTGGGCACCAGCCCGTCGCCGATCTCCTCCGAGGTGATCGCGAAGCAGAGGTGGTCGCGCCACCCGCCCGCGACGTCGAGATAGCGCCGGAACAGCCCCTCTTCACGGAACCCCGCCTTGGCGAGAACCCGCAGGCTGGGCGTGTTCTCGGGGCGAACGGTCGCCTCGAGCCGGTGCAGCCCGCCGACCGTGAAGACATGGTCGGCGACCAGTGCCACGGCGGCCGTCGCGACGCCGCCGCGGACGATCTTCGACGAGACCCAGTAGCCGACCCAGGCCGACCGGAGTGAGGCCCTGATCACATTACCGACGGTGATCTGGCCGGCGAAAACGCCGTCGACGGTGATCGCGAACGGCAGGCATTGGCCGCGTCGCGCGAGCGAGCGGAGCGCCGCCCACTGCGAAGGCCAAGAGAGGAACGCGTTGCGGTCGGCCCATGAGCCCGGCGCGCTGGGTTCCCACTTCTCCAGATGCGCTCGGTCGTGCAGCCTCGCCTTGCTCCACTCGCCGGCGTCACGCAGGCGTATCGGGCGCAGCGCGACCGTTCCCGCGGCGACCTGGAGCGGTCCGAGCTTCATCGGCCAGCCGGGATGACGGCTCTCAACGTCGTAAACCGGCCTGGCCACTACGCCCGCTGCGCCAAGAAGGTGACCTTGACCTGCTCGCCTACGGCGACTTCGGTGAGGTCCTCGTCGATGTTGATCAGGCAGTTCGCCTCGGCGAGCGAGGCGAGCAGGTGCGCACCTGAGGTGCCGAGCGGCTGTACGAGGTACTCGCCGTTGCCTTCGTCACGCAGCAGCTGCCCGCGCAGGAAGCCCTTCCGGCCCTTGGTCGACGTGATCGGCGACAGCAGCCGCGCGCTGACGATCCGCCGGTGCGGGTTGCGGGTGCCGCGCGCCGCCCTGATCAGCGGCCGGACCAGCACCTCGAACACGACGAGCGCGCTCATCGGGTTGCCGGGGATGAGGAAGGTCGGCACCGAGTCGGGGCCGAGCCTGCCGAAGCCCTGGACCGAGCCGGGGTGCATGGCGATCCGGGTCATGTCGATGCGGCCGAGGTCGGACAGCGCGGCGTGCACCTCGTCGCCGCTCGAACCACCCGCACCGCCCGCGACGACGACGATCTCGGACATGAGAAGGCGGCCCTCGACGATCTCGCGCAGCCGTTTCGGATCGCTCGAGACGATCCCGACCCGGCTGACCTCGGCGCCGGCGTCGCGTGCCGCGGCGGCGAGCGCGTACGAGTTGACGTCGTAGACCTGCCCGACCGACGGGGTCCGGTCGATGTCGACGAGCTCGTCGCCGACGGAGACGATCGAAACCCGTGGCCGCGGGTAGACGAGGACCTTGGAGCGGCCGACGGCGGCGAGCAGGCCCACCTGCGCCGAGCCGATCGTGTCGCCCTTGCGGACCGCGACGTCGCCGATCTGGACGTCTTCGCCGGTGCGGCGCACGTAGCCCGCCGACGGCACTGACCGGTGCACGGTCACCTTGGCCTGATGGCCGTCGGTGAACGCGGTCGGCACGACCGCGTCGGCGAGCGTCGGCAGCGGCGCGCCGGTGTCGACGCGCACCGCCTGCCCTGGCTGCAGCCGCCGCGGCTGGCGGCTGCCGGCCGCTATCTCGCCAACGACGGGCAGCTGGACCGGCTCCTGGCCTGCGCTCCGCACGTCGACGCTGCGCACCGCGTAACCGTCGACGGCGGCCTGGTCGAACCCCGGCAACGCGTGCTCGGCGACGACCTCTTCGGCGCACAGGAGCCCTTGCGCCTCGGAGATCGCCACGCGCACGGGCCGGGGCCGCACGGCGGCGTCCAGTGTCAGCGCGATCTGCTCGTCGACGGAACGGAACTCCGCCGTGGATTCGGTCTCGGCCGCCTCGCCGATGGGCTCCGTCATGACTGGGGGGTCTCGATCCGTTCGGTCAACCAGGCACGCAGTGAAGGTCCGTACTCCGGGTCCTCCAACGCGAAATCGACCGCCGCGCGCAGGAAGCCGCCGGGGTTGCCCAGATCGTGCCGTCCGCCGCGGTGGACGACGATGTGAACGGGGTGTCCCTCGGCGATGAGCAGCGCGACCGCGTCAGTGAGTTGCAGTTCACCACCGGAACCAGGGGTGATGCGGCGCAAAGCGTCGAAAATCGCCCGATCGAGCAGATACCGGCCCGCGGCGGCGTAGGTCGACGGCGCGTCCTCCGGCTTCGGCTTCTCGACCATCCCGTGCACCTGCTTGACGTCAGGGTCGTCGGTGTCGGACACGTCGAACACGCCGTAGGGCGAGATCTGCTCCTTGGGGATGTCGAACGCGCAGAGCACGCTCCCGCCCAGTGCGGCGCGGACGGCGGACATGCGGTCCAGCACGCCAGAGGGCAGCACCAGGTCGTCCGGCAGCAGCACGGCGACGGCTTCGTCCTCGTCGGTCAGGTTCGGCTCGGCCTGCGCGACGGCGTGGCCGAGGCCGAGCGCCTGCTTCTGGATGGCCACCTCGACGGCGATCAGGTCGGGACCGCGGCGTACCTTCGCGAGCAGCGCGGTCTTGCCACGGCTCTCCAGCTCGTTTTCGAGCTCAGGCGAGTGCTCGAAGTGCTTGATCACCGATTCCTTGCCGGGTGAGGTCACGATCACCAGCCGCGTCGCGCCCGCGTCGGCCGCTTCCTTGGCGACGAGCTCGATCGCCGGTGTGTCGACCACCGGGAGCAGCTCCTTGGGCACGGACTTGGTGGTCGGCAAGAACCGCGTGCCCAGCCCGGCGGCCGGCACGATCGCGGTTCGGAACGTCTGGTTGGTCGCTGCGCCCGTCATGGGCGCAAAGCCTAACCTGACCTCGTGCACGGGCTGGGCAATGAGCACCTGAGTAAGGCCGAGTGGCGTTCCAGGATAACCACCGAACGGCGTTCGATGGACGCGGAGAGTCACGCCGCGGAGGCGCTCGCGCTGGCCGCTTCGGCGGCGCGATTACCCGGTTCCGTCGTGTGCGCCTACGTACCGTTCGGCACCGAACCGGGCTCCCCCGCACTCCTTGATCAACTTCGGGACCAGGGAAAACGGGTGCTGCTGCCGATCGTCCCCGAAACGCCGGGTCCGCTCGACTGGGCTCACTACGAGGGTCCGTCGACGCTCGGGCCGGGGAGGCTTCGCGGGCTCATGGAGCCCTTAGGAAGCCGGTTAGGGGTGGACGCGATCGGCGCCGCCGACCTCATACTGGTCCCCGCGCTCGCGGTCGACGACGATGGCGTCCGACTGGGTCGCGGCGCGGGCTACTACGATCGATCGCTGGTCTTCGCCGCGCCAGGCGTCGAGCTGGTGGCCGTGGTTCGGGACGCCGAACTGGTGCGCCGGCTTCCTGCCGAAGCACATGATGTCCGGATGAGCGGAGCACTGACCCCAGGTCAGGGCCTGGTTACCCGGCCGGTGTGAGCAAGGGGGGTTTGCGCGCGGGGAATGCGGTGAAGCACAATTGGGTTAGCACTCTTGCCGACCGAGTGCCAGTTCGTAAGGAGCAGCAGTGCCGACTTACCAGTACGCGTGCAAGGAATGCGATCACCGGTTCGAAGCCGTGCAGTCGTTCTCCGACGCGAGCCTCACCGAGTGCCCTCAGTGCTCAGGCCCGCTGCGCAAGGTATTCGGGTCGGTCGGCGTCGTGTTCAAGGGCAGTGGCTTCTACCGCACGGACTCGCGTGACTCGAAGTCCGCTTCGACGACGGCCGCGGCGCCCGCGAAGACCGAGCCGAAGAGCTCGTCCTCGGACAGTGGCTCCTCCTCGTCCTCTTCGTCGAGCACTACGAGCCCCTCCTCATCCTCCTCCTCGGGTACGACAAAAACGGCGACAGCGGCTCCCTGACGGCCGAGTTATCCACATCTACCCAGTTATCCACAGCTCGGCTTTTTCGGCCTTCCCCGCTTGCCGGGCCGGTCCTAGCGTCGATGTCAGCGCGAGGGCGACCAGCCTTCGCCTGACTCCGGCAAGGGGATCGTCATGCGTATTCCGCGCAAGCCAGCTCTTCTCATCGACCTGCAAGCCCGGCTTCGCGGGCGTCCGGCACGCGTGCTCCGGCGGGCGACCGCCGTGGGCCTGCTGATAGCCGGGCTGTTCGAACTACGGCACGGCAATCCGGGTCCCACGGCCGTCGCCACCCCACCGCCGGCGCCCGCTGCCGACTCCGTCATCAAGCCGGCCGCCGACGGCGAGTCGGTCGTGCCGATCCGGCTCGCCGACGCCGCCGTCGCGGAGCTGCTGCGCCCCGGTTCCCGGATCGATCTCGTCTCGGTCGGCAGAGGCCCGAGTCTTCGGCAGGTGCTGGCCAGCATGGCCTCCGTGGTCCAAGTGCGGACTTGGGACGGCGAGTCCCGGCATGGCCCGCCTTCATCCGGCCAGGGGCCGATCGTCTTGGTCTCCCTGCCCGCCGATGTGGCGACACAAGTCGCCGCCTCGTCGCTGGGAAAGGAGCTAGCGGTTACGCTCCGCTAACCCCACCCGGCTTCGAGGAGCTCACATGTTCAAGGGATTCAAGGACTTCCTGATGCGCGGCAACGTCGTCGACCTGGCTGTCGCCGTGGTCATCGGCGCGGCGTTCACCACGATCGTCACGGCGTTCACCAATGGCCTGATCAAGCCGTTGATCAGCGCGATCGGCGGTTCGGACGCGGCGCAGGGACTCGGCTTCCGCATCCTGAGCGAGAACGGCGCCACGTTCATGGACTTCGGCGGCGTGATCAACGCGGCGATCAACTTCGTGATCGTGGCCGCCGTCGTCTACTTCGCGATCGTGCTACCCGTGAAGCATCTCCAGGAGCGCCGCAAGCGTGGCGAGGAGCAAGGCCCTTCCGAGCCGACCGACGTCGAGTTGCTGATCGAGATCCGCGACCTGCTGCGCGCGCAGAACGGGAGCGGGCGAGCCGCCGACGGCAAGAAGGAGTGATCTAGCGGTCGTGATGAGGCGGACGGTTCTCGAGGTACCACGAGTCGCTGTCCGTGTTCGACGGCCGCGGGTCGCGCTCGTCCGAGGTGGTTTCCGGCAGGACGTCGCCGAAGACCTCGTCAAGGCGGCGCTTGACGTCCTCGGTGCGCTTGTCCTGGTCTGAAGGCATGACTCCATGGTCCCACCCGGTCCGGCCAGGACCGAGTGGGGACCTGCGGGTCATTCCTCGTCGAAGCCGGAGAGTTCGCTGATGACGTGCGGCACCAGCGACGAGAGCGTGGCCATGCCGTCGCGCACCGCGGAGCGGGAGCCTGCCAGGTTGACCACGAGGGTGCTGCCGGAGATGCCGGCGACGCCTCGTGAGATACCCGCGTCGACGGCGCCCGCGGCGAGGCCGGAGGCACGCAGCGCCTCGGCGATGCCCGCGATCGGCCGGTCGAGCACACCGGATGTGGCGTCCGGCGTCTGGTCACGTGGCGAGACCCCGGTGCCGCCGACGGTGATCACCAGGTCGGCGCCGCCGATCACGGCGGTGTTGAGTGCGTTGCGGATCGCCGCGGTGCCGGCGTCGATGACCACGACCCCGTCGACGATGAAGCCGGTCTCTTCGAGCAGTTCGGTGACCAGCGGGCCGGCCGTGTCCTCGTGTTCGCCGTGTGCGACGCGGTCGTCCACGATGACCACCAGTGCGCGACCCAGCCGTTGTGCGCTGCGTTCCATGGTCACCACCGTAGTCGGTTTTCCACCGGAGGGAATTCGGGGCGAGTTCTGACGATTCCATGACGTGCGGCCGCTTCGGCGGGTCACGGTGACCTGGCGGCCCTAGCGTGATCGGCGTGCGAGTTCTTGTGACCGGCGGCGCCGGGTTCATCGGGTCCCATGTCGCCGATCTGCTGGCCGACTCCGGCGACGAGGTCGTTGTGCTGGACAGCATGCTGCCCACCGCGCACGGATCGCGGACGCCTCCCGGATACACCGGGCGGCACCGGTTCCTGCGCGGCGACGTCACCGACGCCGCGATGGTCGAGGAACTGCTGACGGACGTCGACGCGGTATGCCACCAGGCCGCCGTGGTCGGTCACGGCATCGACCCGTCCGACGCACCGTCCTACGCACTGCACAACGACTACGGCACGGCGGTGCTGCTGGCCGGGATGCACGCGGCCGGCGTGTCGAAACTGGTGCTGGCGTCGTCGATGGTGGTCTACGGCGAGGGCCGCTATGCCTGCGAAGAGCACGGCATCGTGCCGCCGTCACCGCGTCGCCAGTCCGATGTGGACGCGGGCAGGTTCGAACCGGCCTGCGGCGAATGCGGCGAGCCGCTGGGCTGGCGGCTGGTTCCCGAGGACGCGCCGTTGAACCCGCGGAGCACCTACGCGGCGACCAAACTCGCACAGGAGCATCTGGCCGGAGCATGGGCCCGGCAGACCGGCGGGACCGTGTGGGCGATGCGCTACCACAACGTTTACGGACCCCGGATGCCTCAGAACACGCCGTACGCGGGCGTCGCCTCGCTCTTCCGGTCCGCTTTGGAGCGTGGCGAGGCACCGACCGTGCTCGAGGACGGTCTGCAGCGACGCGACTTCGTGCACGTCCACGACGTCGCCATGGCGAACGTGCTCGCACTGCGCACCGACGGAACGCCCGGCGACATCATTCCCGTGAACGTGTGTTCCGGGCAGCCGCACACGGTCGGCGAACTCGCCACCGAGCTCGCCAGGGCGTGCGACGGCCCAGCGCCCGTTGTGGCGGGCGGCGCCAGGCCCGCGGACGTCCGGCACGTCGTCGCCGACCCGGCGCGCGCCGAACGCCTGCTCGGGTTCAAAGCGCAGACCGGCTTCGCGGAGGGCATCGCCGACTTCGCACGAGCCGAACTTCGCGATCCGGTCTAACGCCTCAGCTCAACCGACGGCGAGCGGGAGCCTGACTTCGAACCGGCACCCAGGCCCGTGGTTCCGCACGCCGATCTGGCCACGATGTGCCTCCACGAGCCCCTTGGCGATCGCCAGACCGAGCCCGCCACCGGTGGTCGTACCGGATCGGTCGGGCGTGCGGGCCTGCGTGCCACGGAACGCGACGTCGAAGACGCGGGCGATCTCGTCGTCGGGGATGCCGCCGCAGCCGTCGTCGACGGCGAGTACCGCGTTGCCGTCCTCGATGCCGATCTGCACCGCGACCGTCCCGTCCGGCGGTGTGTGACGGATCGCGTTGGACACCAGGTTGCGCACGATCCTGGCGAGCTCCGGGTCGCTGCCGGTCACCACGGGCCATGCCCCGGCGTCGGCACGCAGGCGCACCTGCTTTTGCTCCGCGACCGGCGTCTGCGCGGCGATCGCGTCACTGACGACGTCGCGCAGCGGAACCGCGGACATGGTCAGCCGCAGGGCGCCCGCGGTGATCCGTGACAGCTCGAACAGATCGCCGACCATCCCGGACAGCCGTGTCGTCTCGCCGCTGATCCGCTGGGCGTAGTCCGCGACCTCACTCCGCTCCGATACGACGCCGTCGGCGAGCGCCTCGGCCATCGCCTGGATCCCGGCGAGCGGACTGCGCAGGTCATGGCTGATCCACGCCACCAGCTCCCGCCGCGACGCTTCGGCGGCGCGTTCGCGCTCTCGGGCCTCGCGTTCCCAGACCGTGCGCCGCGCGATCGCCCGGCCGAGCAACACGGCGGCGGGCACCGTCACCAGGCCGACCAGCAGGCACACGAGCAGCGTCGTGGTCAGCATCGGCGTGAACATGAACTGGCTGATCCCCAGCACGCCCGCCAGCGTCGCCAGCACCGGGATGACCACGAGCACGGTCATCGTGCTGGCGATCGAGCCGCGGCGCAGCAGATACAGCACGACCCCGCCGAGCACCGCGACGGGCAGCGCGAACAACAACGCGAACGGCAGGATGTGCCAGACATGGGTGAGCATGCCTGCCATGGACTCGCCAGAGTCGATCATGACTTGCCCAGGTCGTAGCGGTAGCCGACGCCCCACACGGTCGCCACCCGCACCGGTTTCGCGGGCTCCGGTTCGATCTTCTCCCGCAGCCTGCGCACGTGAACGGTCACCGTGGACTGGTCACCGAAGTCCCAGCCCCACACCTTCTCCAGCAGGTCGGCGCGCGAGTACGCCACACCGGGATGCGCGAGGAAGAACGCCAGCAGGTCGAACTCCCTTGTGGTCAACGAAAGTTCGGCGCCGCCGAGCGTCGCCTGCCTGGCGCCCATCTGCAACGTCAGGTTCCCGTCGGCGAGCTCCTCGGCAGCGGGCTCAGGACGTGGCATCCGCGCGCGCCGCAGCACCGAGGTGACCCGCAGCGCGAGTTCCCGCGGGCTGAACGGCTTGGTGACGTAGTCGTCGGCGCCGAGCTGGAGGCCGGCGATCCGGTTCTCCTCCTCACCGAGCGCGGTGAGCATGACGATCGGGACCTGGCTGACCTGGCGCAGCCGTTTGCAGACCTCCAGGCCGTTGATCCCCGGCATCATGACGTCGAGCACGACGAGGTCCGGCGGCCGTGCGGTGAACGCCCTCAATCCCTCAGTGCCGTCGCCTGCCATGTCGACGGTGAACCCGGCGAGCTCGAGGTAACGCCGGACGACGTCGCGCACGGTCTCGTCGTCGTCGACCACCAGCACGCGGCCTTGCTCGTCCATGTGAGCTCCTACCAAATCGTCAGCACCAAATGATTCACCAGAAGCGCCGTCACCGCTTGCGCGGCCAGCCACCAACGCCGATGCGCACCCGGAAGCAGCGAAACCGCCGGGAGCAACCAGACGGCGAACGGCAGCCAGATGCGCTCGACCTCGGCCTTCGACAGTCCCGAAAGGTCGGCGAACGCGATCGTCAGCAAAGCCGCCAGCACGATCATCAGCACCGGGTCGCCCCACGGACGCCTGGTCAGCGCCCGCCGCGCGCCGGCGACCACCGCCGGTCCGGCGGCGATGGCCACGGCGGCCAGGTCCGCCCACACCCAGTACGAATACGGCCGCTCGCTCGCGATGCCCTGGTAGTACCGCTCGACCACCAGGTGGTAGCCGTCGAGCCACCAGAACCCGGCCAGCGTGAAAACCGCCGCCACGATGGCCGCACCCAGCACGGCCCAGCCGAGCACTCGCCAGCGTTTGCCGAGCACGACCACGGTCAGCGCGACGAGCCCCATCAACACGAGCCCGTACGACAGATACATCCCGAAACCCAGCAGCACGCCGCCACCAATCGCGTACCTGTCGCGACGCGTGTAGACGGCCGCCGCCAGTAGCATCACCCCGGTAGCCGTCACCCCCGCGAACAACCCGTCGGCCGATGCGCCGATCCAAATCGCGCCGGGCGTCAATGCCGCGAACGGCGCCGTGGCCCGCGCGGCATCAGGACGCCCCAGCAGCGCCAGCGTCGCGGGTACGGCGACCGCGATCAGGCAGCCGACGGCGACACAGGCCGTCGCGGCCCACGCCCCGCCGCCGAGCCCGATCCGGTCAAGCCAGACGAACACCAGCGTCGCGCCCGGCGGATGCCCCGACACATGGGTGGTCCACGAATTCGCCTGGAAATCGAGGATGCGCGACGAGAACTCGTTCAGCATGCGCGGGATATCGCTGATCCCAGGTACCTCGTGCAAATATTCGCTCGGTTGCGTCAGCCGCTCCGAAAACCCGCGCGTCCAACCGTCGACCATCGCCAGCGAGAACGTCCACGCCACCGCCGTGAGATAGCCGAGCGGTAGCAGCCGCCGTAACGGCAACGTCGCCGCGAGCAGCGGCCCCCAGCACACCACCGCGAACGCGATCAGCACCGCGGACACCGAGCCTGGGCCCACATGGACGAGCCAGTCCCCGTACAACGGCGGCGCGAACGCGAAGATCACGACGCCGGAACCCGGCCGATTGAAATAGATGCCGATCGCGGCGGCGGCCCCCACGAGAACGAGAGCGAGCGCGACGGCGAGCAAGTCGGCGCGCAGCCCGCTCTTCACTCGAATGGCCACCGAAGTCATTACGCGCACTTTAGTCTCAGGAAGAGCCTTCCGCGGCTTGCCGGACGATCTCGTCATGACTCGGTAAGAACTCGTTCGATGTCAGGATTCGGTAAGCAGCGTAAGGGTTTCTCAGTGTCCAAGGTGGACCTAGCGTTTTCCGCGTGACCGATGACCGGATAGACGTAGTACTGCCCTGCCTCAACGAGGCCGGCGCACTTCCCGCCGTTCTGAACGCACTGCCGCCCGGGTATCGCGCGATCGTCGTGGACAACGGGTCGACCGACGGCTCGCCCCGGATCGCCGAGAGACTGGGCGCGCACGTCGTGCACGAAAAGCGTCGAGGATACGGCGCCGCCGTACACACCGGTCTGGAAAGCGCGACCGCGGACATTGTCTGTTTTGCCGACGCTGACGGCTCACTCGACCTCGCCGAGCTTCCCAAGCTCGTCGAGGCCTTGCGCGGCGGCGCCGATCTCGCCGTCGGCCGTCGCGTGCCGACCGGCCGTGACGTCTGGCCATGGCACGCGCGCGCCGGAAACCTGCTCCTCGCTTCGCTGCTGCGCCGTCGCGGGTTACCCGTCCGGGACATCGCGCCGCTGCGCGCGGTGCGGCGCGAATCACTACTCGGTCTCGACATCACGGACCGTGCCTTCGGCTACCCGCTTGAATTACTTATTAAGGCCCAGCGAGCGCACTGGCAGGTCAGCGAATTCGACGTCAGCTATGGCGCACGCGCGAAAGGGACCAAATCCAAGGTCTCCGGATCCGTACGCGGCACGCTGCGTGCCGTCCGCGACATGAGCCGGGTGCTGGCGCGATGAACTTCTGCCTGCTGATCGTCGCCAAAGCCCCGGTCCCGGGATTCGCCAAGACCCGCCTGTGCCCACCCGCCACCGGCGAGCAGGCCGCGGACATCGCCGCCTCCGCGCTTCTGGACACCATCGAAGCCGCGCTCGGCACACCCGGCGCGCTCCCGCTCGTCGCCATGACGGGCGACCTCACCGATGCGGCACAGAGCTCCGCATTGTCCAGCGCGCTGCGCGAAACCACCGTCTTCGCCCAGCGTGGCTGGGAATTCGGCACCAGGCTGGCGAACGCGCACGCCGACACCGCCGCGCTGTTCGCGGGCATGCCCGTCCTGCAAATCGGCATGGACACCCCGCAAGTCACACCGAACCTCCTCATGGCCGCCGCGGAACCACTGCTACAGGAGGGCAGGGAGGCCGTGCTGGGCCTCGCTGAGGATGGCGGCTGGTGGGCTCTCGGCCTACGCGACCCGCGCAACGCGCACGTGCTCGCCGACGTGCCCATGTCACGCGAGGACACCGGAGCGCTGACGCTCAACGCACTCACCGACCTTGACCCGAAGCTGCTCACCACACTGTCCGATGTAGACACCATGGCCGATGCCCGCCGCGTCGCATCGCTGCGCCCGCAGAGCCGGTTCGCACGAGCCGTCGCCGAGGTGGCCGCATGAACGTCTTGCAAGGCAACGAATTCGATACCGGCCTCCTCGGGCACCAGTGCTGGCTCGAGCTGGCGAACGGTGAACGCGTCGAACTCCCCGTCGACCGCTGGACAGCCGAACCAGGCGACGGCGACGAGATTCTCCTCAACGCCTGCGACGGCCCGACGCTCGACATTGGTTGCGGCCCCGGCAGGCTGACGGCCGCGCTGCTCGAACGCGGGGTGGTCGCACTCGGCGTCGACAGTTCACGCACCGCCGTCCGCCTCACGCACGCGCGCGGCGCGATCGCACTGCACCTCAGCGTCTTCGACCGCGTCCCCGGCGAAGGACGCTGGTCACACGCACTGCTCGCCGACGGCAACATCGGCATCGGCGGCGACCCCGTCCGCCTCCTCGGCCGCGTCGCCCAACTCCTCGCGCCCGACGGCACAGTGCTCGTCGAACTCGATCCGCCCGGGTTCGGACTGCGCCATGAACGCGTCCGTCTGCACTCACCCACCGAACGCACCGGCAAGCCATGGTTCACCTGGTCCTGGGTCGGCACGGACAGCATCGCGGCGCTGGCCGCCCAAGCCGCGCTGCGCGTCTCATGGACCACGCAACGCGGTCAGCGCTGGTTCGCGGAGTTGGTGCGCCCATGAGCCTGCCGAGATTCACCAGCGCCGCGCACTCGGAACGGGTGACCAGCCGCATCGGCTTGGCGCTGGCCGTCACCTTCACGACCTGCTTCCTGACCGGCCTGATCAGCCACCTCATCCAGCACCCACCTGGCTGGTTCTGGTGGCCCAGCCGCCCGGCGGGGCTCTATCGCGTGACGCAAGGCCTGCACGTGATCTCCGGCATCGCGTCCATTCCCTTGCTGCTGGCCAAATTGTGGAGTGTCTTCCCGAAGCTGTTCGAACGACCCCTGATCAAATCGGTGCCACACGCGGTCGAACGTGGCTCGGTCCTCGTCCTGTCGGCATCGGCGTTCTTCGAACTCACCACCGGCCTGCTGAACATCGCCCAGAACTACCCGTGGAACTTCTATTTCCCGCAGATCCACTACGCGATCGCCTGGGTCGCGATCGGCTCGATCCTGGTGCACGTCGCGGTCAAGATCCCGATCCTGCGGCGCGCACTGACCAAGGGCGAACCCGAACCCGCCACGGCACCAGGCCTGTCCCGTCGAGGCTTCCTGCGGACCACCTGGCTCGCCGCCGGTGTCTCCGTGGTCGCCACGGCGGGCGCCACGGTTCCCTTGCTACGCGGCATTTCCCCGCTCAAATGGCGTTCCGACGAAGGCTCGCAAGGCGTTCCGGTCAACCGGACCGCGGCAGGCGCGGGCATTACCCCGGTCACGGCGGACTGGCGACTGGAAGTCGTGACACCGTCGGGTACGCGCGGCTTCTCGCTCGACGAACTCCGCGCATTACCTCAAACCACGGCAGAATTGCCCATCGCCTGCGTCGAAGGATGGAGCCGGTCGGCCGTCTGGACGGGAGTGTCCTTTCCGGACCTTCTGCGCGCGGCGGGCGGGAAGCCCGGCATGCAGATGATCGTGACCTCGATGGAGAAATCCGGCATCTACGCGACCAGCGTGCTGCCTGGCGAACACACCGCGGACGGCATCACCTTGCTCGCGCTGAAACTCAACGGCGAGGTCCTCGACCTCGACCACGGCTATCCCTGCCGGGTCATCGCCCCGAACCGGCCCGGCGTGCTGCAGACCAAGTGGGTCGCGAAACTGGAGGCGGCGTGAAACTGTTCCGCGCACTGCTCGTGGCGCCCGGCCTGGCCACGCTCGCTTGGGGCGCCGTCCTGATCTACGAGTTCGCGTTCCCGTTGTGGCCGGGGACTTTCGTCGCGGCAGGCTGGCTGCTCGGCTTCCCTGTACTGCACGACGCGCTGATCGCGCCGCTGGTCGGTGTCGTCGCCTTCGCCTTGAGCCGCGTGCTGCCGAAGACGTGGAAAGCCCCGGTGATGGTCGGCGCCGTGCTCACCGGCGTGCTCGCGATCGTCGCGTTTCCCTTGCTCTGGCGCACCTACGGCGCACCGCCACCGCCTGGTCCGCGTGACAATCCAGAGCTGGGACTGGCCATCTCGCTGGCGGTCGTCTGGCTGGGCGTGATGATCAGCGGGCTCGTGCGCCATCTGCGGACAGATCGCGCACGAGCCCGGGCTGGTCTCGGCCGCCCTGAGCGGCCGAGCGTCTGAGAGTGACTACTTGGGCTCGATGTCCTTGCCACCCAAGGTGATTTCGAGGACGCGCTGATCGGAGGTCGTGAACTTGACCTTCTCGTTGGGCGCCCTGGTGCGGACCGCGGCAATGAGCGCGTCGGCGTCGTCGATCAGCCGATCGTCGATCTTGACGACCACGTCGCCGACCTTGAGCCCGCCCTGCTCGGCCGGGCTGCCGGGCTCGACGCTGATGATCGAGGCACCACCCTGCTCCGCAGGCTTGACGCCTGCGCCGATGAAGGTCTGCTTGGCCTTGCCGGTCTTGATGATGTCGTCGGCCGTGCGGCGTGCCTGGTCGATCGGGATCGCGAAGCCGATGCCGACGCTGCCGCTCTCGCCGCCCTGCTGGCCGCTGCCCCCGGCCGAGCGCGGGCTGTAGATCGCGGAGTTGATGCCGATGACCTGGCCCTGCATGTTCGCCAGCGGGCCACCGGAGTTACCGGGGTTGATCGCCGCGTCGGTCTGCACCGCGTCCATGACCGTGGTCTGGTCGCCGCTGCTGCCGCCCGCCTGCACGGGCCGGTGCAGCGAGCTGACGATGCCCGAGGTCACGGTGCCCGCGAGCTCGAACGGGGAGCCGATGGCGACCACGCCCTGGCCGACCGCGAGGTCGTCCGACCGGCCGAGTTCGACCGGGACGAGGTTGCTGACGCCGGTGGCCTTGACGACCGCGATGTCGGTCGTCGGGTCACGCCCGACGATCTGCGCGACCGCCTTCTTGCCATCGCGGAACACGGCCTGGATCTGGCCGCCGTTCGCGGCGACCTCGACGACGTGGTTGTTGGTCAGGATGTAGCCGTCCGCGCTGAGCACGAAACCGGAGCCTTCGCCGGCGCCGCGGCTGCCCGACACCTGGAGCTCGACGACACTCGGCGAGAGCTTCTGGGCGACCGATTCAACAGATCCAGCTGGCGCGTTTCCGGTCTGCTTCGCCGGCTTCGGCGCGTCGAGCGCGTTGTAGCTCGAACCGGTGCCGCCACCGCCGGCGAGATACCCGCCGAGGGCCCCCGCTCCACCCCCGACCAGCAGAGCGAGGACCGCCACCCCGGCGACGAGTTTCCCGGCCCCCTGCTTCTTCGGCTCCTGCTGCGGCGGCACCGCGTACACCGACGTGTTCCCCTGCGGAACCTGCCCGTAGGCGTGCTGGTACTGCTGCTGGTAGGGAGCCTGCTGTGGCTGCTGCTGTGGCGACCAGGGGCTCGGCGCGACGTAGGCCTGCTCGCCACTGACCGCGGCGTTCCCCCGCGGCGGCGTGCTCGGCTCGTCGTGCGGAGCCGGGGTCACCGGCTGGCCACTCTGCTCACCCGGCACCGGGTTGTTCTGGGGGTCGTTCTCGGTCATGTCTCTACCTTGCGGGATGGTCCTGAGAAAGACCTGAGCCCCGCCTGTGATTATGACTTAAGAACCGCGCAGCCTCTCGGCGATCTGCTCGGGAGTGGCGTCGTTGATCCACACGGCCATCCCGGACTCCGAACCGGCCAGGTACTTCAGCTTGTCCTTCGAGCGCAGCACGGAGAACAGTTCGAGGTGCAGCCAGCCGAGTTCCCTGTCCTGGTTGACCGGCGCCTGGTGCCAGCCCGCGATGTACGGCAGCGGCCTGCCGTAGAGGGCGTCGCAGCGCTTGAGCACCTGCAGGTACACCTCGGCGAAGTCATCGCGCTCGGCATCGGTGAGCGCGGGGATGTCCGGCACCTGACGATGCGGCACGACCTGGACCTGCACCGGCCAGCGCGCCGCGGGCGGCACGAACGCGGTCCAGTGCTCACCCTCGGCGATGACCCGCGTGCCGACCTTGCGCTCGGCGGCCAGCACGTCGCCCAGCACCGGGCGGCCGTGCTCGGCCTCGTACGCGCGGGCGACCTCGATCATGCGAGACGTCTTGGGCGTGACGAACGGGTACGCGTAGATCTGGCCGTGCGGGTGGTGCAGCGTGACGCCGATTTCCTCACCACGGTTCTCGAACGGGAAGACCTGCTCGACACCGTCCAAGCCGGACAGGAACTCGGTGCGGTCGGCCCACGCGTCGACCACGGTGCGCACCTTGCGCGGGCTCAGCCCGGCGAAGGAACCGTTGTGCTCGCTGGTGAAACAGACGACCTCGCAGCGGCCACGGCCCGGCGCGGTCGGCACCAGTCCCAGCCCGTCCACAGTGGATTCCTCGCCGACGACGCCCTGCGAGAACGATGGGAAGCGATTCTCGAACACGACCACGTCGTAGTCGGCGTCCGGGATCTCGCTCGGCTTGCCAGGCTTGCTCGGGCAGAGCGGGCACAGGTCGGCCGGCGGCTTGTACGTGCGCGTCTGGCGGTGCGCGGCCATCGCCACCCACTCGCCGGTCAGCGGGTCACGCCGGATCTCAGAGGTCGCGGCGACCGGTGGGAGATCACGCGTGTCGACCGCGTCCCGCTCGGTCGGCGCCTCGTCGAAATAGATGATCTCGCGGCCATCGGCCAGCTGCCTGACGGTTTTCCTCACGCCTCTTCCGCCTCGGCGACCGTCTCGGCGATCGTCAGTTCCCCCGCTTGTTCGGAGAGCACTTCCCTGGCGTGCTCGGCCAGGCCGTCGTCGCTGACGACGACATCGGCCTCGTTCAGATCGGCGATGGTGGAGATGCCCACCGTCCCCCATTTCGTGTGGTCGGCGAGCACGACCAGCTTGCGGCCGGCCTCGACCAGCGCCCGGTCGGTCTCGCTCTCGGTCAGGTTCGGGGTGGTGAAGCCGGGGCCGTCGGCCATTCCGTGCACACCGAGGAAGACGACGTCGAGGTGGAGCGTGCGCAGGCTCTGCACCGCGACCGGCCCGACGAGCGCGTCGGACGGCGTGCGGACACCACCTGTCAGCACGACCGTTCGTTCAGATTGACTCGACCCGCGCAGCACGTCGGCGACCTGGATCGAGTTCGTGACGATGGTCAGTCCCGGCACCGCGTCCAAGGCCCTCGCCAGCGTCCACGTCGTGGTGCCCGCCGAGATGCCGATCGCGGTGCCCGGCCGGACGAGCCCGGCGGCGAGTTCGGCGATCGCTTCCTTCTGGACGCGCTGGCGCACGGACTTCGCCTCGAAACCCGGCTCGTCCGTGCTCTTGCCGACGATCGAGGTCGCGCCGCCGTAGACCTTTTCTACGAGTCCTCGCCCGGCGAGCACGTCGAGGTCGCGGCGCACCGTCATATCGGATACGCCGAGCCGCCCCACGAGCTCACTGACCCGGACCGCTCCGGTCCGGCGTGCCTCTTCGAGGATCATCGCCTGTCGCTGCCGCGCAAGCACTGTTTACTCCGTCCGCCGCGCCAACCACACAAAATCCTACACGATCAAACATGTGGAAGGCGCGGCAAGTCACCCGGGTGTCCCAGGCAGCCGAAGTGTCATCAGCGCGCCACCCTCGGGCGAGCGGGCGGCGTAGACCGCGCCGCCGTGCCGCTCGGCGGCGTGCTTGACGATCGCGAGGCCGAGCCCCGAACCGGGCAGGGTACGGGCCTCTGACGAGCGGTAGAAGCGATCGAAGACCTTCGGCAGGTCCTCGTCGGCGATGCCGGGACCCGCGTCGGCGACCTCGAGCACGGCAGTGCCGTCACCGACAGGGAAGAGCCGCACCTGAACGGACGATCCGGGCGGCGAGAACTTCACCGCGTTGTCCAGCAGGTTCAACACCGCGCGCTCAAGCGCACTGGAGTCACCACTGAGCACCCATGGCTGGAGACTGACCGCGAAGTCGATCTCCCCGGCCCGCCGCCGGGCCCGGTCCAGCGCCCGTTCCACGACATCGGCGAACTCGACACGCTCGAACTGCGCGTACGGCTCATCCTGACGGGCGAGCTCGACGAGGTCACCGATCAGCTGCGTCAGCTCGTCGAGCTGACCGCGGATATCGGCCTCGATCTCGGCGCGATCCCCGTCGGGCAGCGTCCGCGCGCCCGGCCTGCTCGCGCTGAGCAGAAGCTCGAGGTTCGTCCTGAGCGAGGTGAGCGGCGTGCGCAGCTCGTGGCCGGCATCGGCGACGAGCTGACGTTGTCGCTCCTGCGACTCGCTGACCGTCCCGAGCATCGTGTTGAAGCTGGTGGTCAACCGGGCGAGCTCGTCGTCGCCGCTGACCGGAATCGGCGTCAAATCACCCGTGCGGGCGACCCTTTCGGTCGCTTGCGTCAGCCGTTCGACCGGCGCGAGGCTTCCGCGCGCCACCGCCGTCCCCGCCGCGGCGGCGAGCAGGATCCCGGCCCCGCCGATCAGCAGCAGCACGACCGACAGCTCGTTGAGCGTGCGTTTGGTCGACGCAAGCGATTGCGCCAGCACCATCGCGGAGCCATGCCCGGAGGGAAGCGCGATAACCCGCGAATCCGTCCGCTGGTCAGTGCGGATCGACTCTTCCCGGCTGCCCTGCGCGACGGCCAATTCCGACGATCCCCAGGCGGGCGGGGTACCGGCCCGTGGATACGTCAGCTGTCCACTGGGGTTGGAGGTGATGCTGAGCTGTCCGATTTGGATGTCGATGCTCGACAGGAACGCACCGGGAATCGACTCGATCCCCGCATTCACCGTCGGCGACTGGACCGCGTTGTCCGCCCTGGCACGCAGGTTGTCGTCGAGCTGCTGGTACAGGTTCTCCTTCACGGTGTAGTAGGCGCCGATCGACGCCAGCGCGACCGCGCCGGCGACGCAGGCCGCCGCGAGCAGGGCGACCCTGCGACGCAACGAGAACCGGGTGGGCTGCTTGGGGTCCGCCAGGTCGATCACGGAGGAGTCTCGCGCAGTACGTAGCCCACGCCACGGACCGTGTGGATCAGCCTCGGCTCCCCCTCCGCCTCCGTCTTCCGGCGCAGATATCCGACGTAGACCTCCAACGCGTTGCCGGACGTCGGGAAGTCGTAGCCCCATACCTCCTCCAAGATCCGGCCCCTGGTGAGCACGTGTTTCGGGTAAGACAGGAAGAGTTCGAGCAGGGCGAACTCGGTGCGGGTCAGGCTGATCTCCCTGGTCCCGCGGCGCACCTCGCGCGTTCCGGGATCGAGGGTCAGATCGCCGAACGTGAGCATCTCGCTGGCCTGACCGGAGTCGGTGTCCGGCATGGCGCGGCGCAGGAGCGCGCGAAGCCTGGCGAGCAACTCCTCGAGCGCGAACGGCTTGGGGAGATAGTCGTCGGCGCCCGCGTCCAATCCGGACACCCGGTCCGAGACGGTGTCGCGGGCGGTGAGGACAAGGATCGGCAGGTCGTCGCCGGTGCTGCGCAGCCTGCGGGCGACTTCGAGGCCGTCCAGCCGAGGCATCATCACGTCGAGGACCATCGCGTCCGGCCGGCTCGCGATGATCGCTTCGAGCGCCTGCGCACCGTCACTGGCCAGGTCGACCTTGTAGCCGTTGAACTCAAGGGAACGACGCAGGGACTCCCGAACGGCCCTGTCGTCGTCGACTACGAGAATGCGCATGGCTGTAGTTTTACCCAGCGTGCTGAGACGCGCCTAAGAACAAACACAGATTTCACGAAGCATCTTTGGCGACCGGCGCGTTCCAACGCCGCCAAAGAGCCAAAACCCGCAGTGCGACGACCACGGCCGCGGCCACCACAGTGGTGACCGCCGACGGAAGTCGCAGAACGTAACCAACCCCGACCAGCGTCGCCCCGGCCAGCGCGGCCACCGCGTAGATCTCCCGCCGCAGCACCAGCGGTATTTCCCGCAGCAGGAGATCGCGCACAGCACCGCCCCCGATCCCCGACGTCATGCCGATCAGACACGCCGCGTACACAGGCGCCCCGTAGTTGAGCGCCGTCGTCGTCCCGGCGGTCGCGAACACCCCCAGCCCGAGCGCGTCCGCGAGCAGCACGCCCCGCCGCAGCCGTGCCACTTGCGGGTGAAACACGAACACGGTGAGTGCGGTAGCGGCGCAGGTCGCCAGGTACGGCCAGTTCCGGAGCGAGGTCGGCGGATGGATCCCGAGCATCACGTCCCGCATGACCCCGCCCCCGAGCGCCGTCGTGAGCCCCACGACGACGACCCCGAAGACATCCAGCCGAGCCCTGACCGCCGCCAACGCCCCCGAAGCCGCGAACGCGACCAGTCCCAGGAACTCCAGCGCCGTGAGCAGCACTTTTTACCCGAGCAGCCCGCCGCGATAGGCAAGCAGCGCGGCCTGCACGCGGTTGGCGGCCCCGATCTTGGACAACACCGCGGAGACATACCCCTTGACCGTCGCCTCGGACAAGTGCAACTGCCCGCCGATCTCGGCGTTCGACAGCCCTTGGCCGATCAAGCCGACAACCTCACGCTCCCGTTCGGACAGAGACGCGAGCAGCTTCCGAGCGGGCTGAGCGGCCCGCTGTTCATCGCGATGAGCGCTGACCATCCGCGCGGCCACACCGGGGTCGAGCACCGCTCCACCCCTGGCCAGGTCCCTGACCGCCCTCAGCAGCGCGGCCGGATCGATGTCCTTGAGCAGGAAGCCGTTGGCCCCGAGCCGCAGCGCGAGACTCACGTACTCATCGATGTCGAAAGTGGTCAGCATGGCCACGGTCGGCGGATCGGGCAGCGCGAGGATGGCCCGCAGCGCCCGGATGCCGTCGTCAGGGGCCCGCATCTTGATGTCGAGCAACGCCACATCAGGGTGATACCGCCGGGCAGCCTCGACCGCGGATCTCCCGTCACTCGCTTCGCCCACGATCTCGATGTCAGGCGCGCCCGACATCATCGCGCGCAGCCCTGAGCGAACCAGTTCCTCGTCGTCCGCGAACATGAGCTTGATCAACGAAGCCCTCCGGCGTCCGGTGGCGCGGGTCTCCCGCAACCGTTGACAAAGGCTACCCACTGGCACCCGGAGTTTCGAAACGAGACACCTTCACGTGCTCCCCTGAGACCTCACCGAGACGTCACACACCCGGTGCATGTCCGGCTGGGCCTGGGCCGGTAGGGTGGGGGTGCACGTCCCCGCCCTCGTAGCTCAGGGGATAGAGCACCGCTCTCCTAAAGCGGGTGTCGCAGGTTCGAATCCTGCCGGGGGCACTCATCCAGCCAAGGTGCGCGCCTGGCGTGAACGGCGGCAGCATGGCGCAGCAAAGACTTCCAGAGTAGACACCCTTCAGCCACGATGTTTGGGCTGAAAAAGCAGCCGGACAACACGACCTCTCTGGAATACCGCAATCGACGACAGCAAGCCGGTCTTGATGTCGCGTGCGCGCATAGCCGCGGCTCCCTCGTCACTCAGCAGCCAGTCCTCCAGCAGTGCAGGCAAAGCGAAGCGAAGCCGAAATTCCTGAGAACCATCAGCAGGAACGATCACCCAATCTCCAACGACTTCACGACGCTCAGCGAACTCGATGTGCACCGGAATATCAGGTCCATGTCGTAAAACATAGGCGAAAAATGCTTCGACGCTATCCGGAAAGAGAACCAGCACAAACGGTGCTGCAGGGAACGCCAGCAACAAGCCGCCCGGCAGATCGGCCAGATCTTCGAAAATTCCGGAAAGATGGTCGATAGGCAGGTGTTCGACTTCTCCGCGAGCCGGATTGAGTTCGGACGCCGACCAAGCGCGGTCCACCCACCCGGCGCGACCGAATTCGACATCGTCCCTCTCGTCCGCCGTCCAAGTGCCCAGGGCAAGTCTGAACGCCGTGCGGACTTGACCTCGAGGGAAGTTGGTGATGCCGTTGGCGGTCGCGAGCCGATGTAAAGCTCGCGCAACTCGATCAGCCTCGTCAAGCAAAGACGAGAAGGCCGGGTTCGACAAGTCAACCAGCGAGATCTGCTGTGCGAGAGCGTACTGTTGTGCCGGCCAAGTGAAGCCCGCCGCAGAAAACAGGGCGTATTGATACGTGTAACGTCGGATCGGCAACCTTCGAGCACCAGCGGACGCCGTCACGTACTGTTCATTGACATCGTGCAGAACGCCGTGGGCGTTTCGAACATCGCGCAGGCTCGTCTTGGCATTGCGATACTTCGCCTCGACAAAAAGACGCAACGGCAACGAGAACGGCACCGGAAGCGCGAGTTCGCCGAGCACATCGGCTTGGTGATCCGTTCCACGACCACGAACCAAGAGTCCGTGCGCGCCCCGCTTGAGCGAATCTGGGTCTTGATCAGCGGATACCAGCAGCCGATACCCGTTGTCAAACAGGAGCCGAGCCAACAGCTCCTCCAAGACATAGCCCCGCAACGCTTCGATGGTAACCATCACGTCCCCCTGGAGATCCGGATCATGCGACATGGTCGACGACGAATCCTGGCCAATATTGCAGACACAGTTCACCTGCCCCCTAGCGAGTCATCGAGTAATCGCGACACCGCCCGAACAAGAACGCAGATCACAATACCGTCCGTCTTCGCACTAAAAGAGTGAAGGCGCCCCACGTCTTCAACTACCCAGCGGAGTTGGGAGCGACGTCAGCCTGCGCGGCGCCATGTGAGATGGCTCAATGAGTAGTTCCACGGATTCGTGAAGGCGCGCCAGTACGCACACTTAAGCCATGACCACCGCCAGCACCGACACCAAGCCGAGTCTTTTCCCGAAGCGGGTCGAGCCGAGCCGACGGGACAAAGCGCTGACCGGGGCGTTGCACGCCATCATCGCCTGGCCGTCGTTCATTGTCGTACTGATGCTGGTCGGCTTGATCGGCCTCTGGGGTAGTACCGGCATGGACAGCAGCACCGTGTTGTTCATGTTCATGCTCTTCGGTGGGCTTGCCTACGGAATGGTCGCCTGGCCGGCGGTGGTCGTGCTTTGCGCGATGTTCGCCGCACTTGTGCCTGGGCGTCGAGCCAAGAAGACGGCGTGGATCCTGTCCGCAGTCTGTGCTGTCGCGTTTCCGTTCGTGGTTCCGCACGTCATGGCGGCTCTGGGCTGAACGGCCACCCCGGCTCGGATGGGGGCAGACGATCGTCGTTCGCTCGGCCAAATGGCGTATTTCGGACATACCAAATGCTCAATAACCTCGATCGACGTGGGGCTACCGCAAACGACGCTCCGCGCGGTCGTGTGACCGATCCTCCCCGTGTGGTTGCCGGCCGATCCCTGCGAACGACAGGACGAGACGCATGCGCAAAGTACGTTGGGTGACTGCCGCGAGCGTGGTCGCGCTGGCGACCGGGCTCACGACGACGCCGGCTCAGGCTGCCGAGGGGCAGATCCTGGCCGCTGGGTCGCCTGAGGCGATCGCCGGCAGTTACATCGTCAAGCTCAAGGACGAAACCGACTCGAACAAGATCGCGGCCAAGTTCGGCGTGAAAGTCGAGCGGACCTACCAGAACGCGCTCAAGGGGTTCGCCGGGACGCTGAGCGAACGGCAGGCGAAGCGGCTGGCCGCTGATCCGTCCGTCGAATACGTCGAGCAGAACCAGGTGTTCCATGCCGAGACGACGCAGCCGAATCCGCCGTCGTGGGGGCTGGACCGGGTCGACCAGCGGAACCTTCCGCTGAGCAAGAGCTACAACTACACCTCGACCGGGGCCGGGGTGAACGTCTACGTCATCGACACCGGGCTGCGGGTCACGCACACCACGTTCGGCGGGCGGGCGAAGAACGGGTACGACTTCGTGGACAACGACGCCGTCGCGCAGGACGGCAACGGGCACGGGACGCATGTGGCCGGGACGATCGCCGGGTCGCAGTACGGCATCGCCAAGAGCGCGACCGTGTATGGCGTCCGGGTGCTGAACAACTCCGGTAGCGGGACGACGGCCGGGGTTGTCGCGGGGATCGACTGGGTGACCAAGAACGCCGTCAAGCCCGCCGCTGCCAACATGAGCCTGGGTGGTGGCGCTTCCACCACTCTCGACGCGGCTGTGCGGCGGTCGATCGCGGCCGGCATCACCTATGGGCTGGCCGCTGGGAATTCCAACACGAACGCCGGGAACACGTCGCCTGCGCGGGTGACCGAGGCGATCACCGTCGGAGCGACCACCAACACCGACGCGCGGTCCAGTTTCTCGAATTATGGGCCTGTCGTGGACATTTTCGCTCCGGGCACCGGCATCACGTCCTCGTGGGGCACCGGTGACACCGCCACGAACACCATCAGCGGGACGTCGATGGCGACTCCGCATGTCGTGGGGATCGTGGCCCGGTACCTGCAGAACCACAAGACCGCGACGCCTGCTCAGGTGCAGTCCGCGCTGGTCGCGGCCGCCACTACCGGCAAGGTGACCGGCCTGCCCTCCGGGACGGCGAACCGGCTGCTCTACCTGGACCCGGCTCAGTAAGCGACCGAGCGGCCCCGGGCTTGAGTGCCCGGGGCCGTTTCAGCGCACCACGTGCAGCGGCAACCCGGTCGCGACGTCGGTGAGGAAGTCCAGCGTGCTGAGAAGCTGGTGGGAGTCCAGGAAATCGTTCTTCTCGATCGAAAGCATCCCGCCCGCCGCGCGGAATGGGTTGAAGCGGCGGTGGTTCTCCGCGAACCAGGCTTGGAACTGCGGCGTCAGCTCGGCCTCGGAATCGATGGCCTTCGTCTTGGTCGGGTAATGCAGCGTGCTGTATTCGATCGTGGCGTCCGGCAGCGGCTGGGTGACGTGGACGACCACGGTCGTGCGAACCCCGTCGCCGACCGGATTCCCGTTGACGTCACGGGATCCGCGTTCACGGGGTGAGACGTACTCGTAAGCCGCGAACGGGAAACCGTGGTACGTGCCTTCGAGGCCGGTGCCGATGTACTCGCCGCCGTTGCGATACGGCGTCGACGCGTACTCGCGAACTTCCCGGCCGTCGTTGGGGAAGCGGGACTTCTCGAGTGCGAAATGCTCCGGCGGGTACTCCTGGAAAAGGCGCCAGCCGTTGGCTCGTGCCAAGTCCGCCGCGCCCGACCTTTGAAAGCGGCGGCTTCGCACGTCCTTCCGGAACAACCTGAAGAGGACAACGGCCATCACGGCCACAAAGATCAGGCCTGCTATGCCGCTCGCGTCCCAGTACATCAGAAGTCCAAGTTCTCCGAATTTTCCTCGCGGGTCTGGTCGTCGCCGATATCACCGTAGTCGCCCGCTTTTTCGGCACCGCTTTCGACCTCGCTGGCCTTGCGGCCGACGCTGATTCCGGTCTTGGTCCATTCCTTGCCACCGGAAGGCGGCTTGATCCCGCCGGTCTTGCCGTCGACGAAATCACCGAGCCCGGCGGCGTCCGCGGCCGCCTTCTTCGCCGTGGTGCCAAAAGACTTGCCCGCACCGGCCGTCACGCGCTTGCCGATCATGCCTTCTTCGGCGTTGTACAGCTTCTCGCCGAGCGAAGCGCGCTTGCCCGCTTCCTTGGCGGCGCTGACTTCCAGCTTGGCCATGCCGGCCTGCAACTTCTTGGTGTCCATGATCTTCTTGAAGTTCGTCTTCCACTCGGTGAAGAACTTCTTCAGATTCTGCAGCAGCTCCTGGATCTTGTTCAGCAGCTGCTGAAGCTTGCTGACCTGCTTGGTCGCCTTCGCGCCGGTCTGCGCGCCCTTGGCGGTGGTGGCGGTGCCCGCCGCGGCGGTCGAGCCGCCGAAGGTGGGCACGGCCGCGGCGAGCGCGGGGATCCAGATCATGATCAGCCAGGTGATGAACTCCGTGAGCAGCGCTTTGATGAACTCCTCGATGACCGTCATGATCATGCTGGAGATCTGCAGCAGCTTCGCGATGTCACCGGCTTGCCCGGCGATACCGTCGATCCCGGTGGAGAACTCGGCGAGCTTCTTGCCTGCGGCTTCGGCCGCGGGGCCCTTCCAATCAGCGAGCGACGAGATCGCGTCTTCGGCGAACTTCTTGCTGTAGTCGGCCAATCCGGTCCCGATGTTGCCGAAGTTCTCCGCCGCTTCCGCGAGCGCCGGGCCGTCGCCGCTGACGAAGTGGATGGCGTCCTGCAATGGCTGGACGACCGCGATCAGGAAGTTCAAGCCCTGCCCGACCAGCCAGCCGATCGGGTCGGTCGCGATGTCCTTGACGTCCATGCAGGAGCTGACAAACCCCGCGCCCGACGACGCGATCGTCTGGATCTCACTGCCTTCGACCTTGCCGTCCTTGGTCGCGTCGGTGACGTCCTTGAACACCGACGCCGCCGAACCCAGCGGTCCCGGAAGCGAGCTCGCGATCTTGTCCGTGTTGATGAAACCGGAATCGGTCGTCTTGATGCTGATACCGGTCTTCTCGCCGGTGGTCTCGGTCATTTCGCGGGCCCGATCTTCGGCGTGCGGCTCTTCGCGGGCGTCTCGAGCAGGCGCAAGATCTCCTGGAGCGCGGCGACACTGTCGTCCTCATGCGCTTGATAAGCGTTCGCGGCGCCGTTCATCTTCTCCGAAGCGGCTTCGAGACCCGCGGACATCTCGCGGAGCAGGTCGTTGAGCTCCGTGAGCATCTCCGTGTACTTACCTTTGACGAAGATGCCGACGACGCCCCAGGACTTGTCACCGACGTCGGACTGCCCGACCAGACCGGCGATCTCACGCGGAATCGCCATGTCCCCGTTCAATTTGCCCGAATACTTGCGCAGCTCGTCGATGACGACGGCGTGGCCATCCGGCATCAGTGATCCTCCTCGTCGAACAGGTTCTTCAGGAACGAATCACCCGCCGAGCCGCCACCGGAATAAGGCGGCGGCTGCGGTGTGTCGTCGGCACGCCGCAGCACCGTCTGCTCGGAGAAGTCGTCGGACGGCGGGGGCGCCGCTGGTGCTTCGTCTCGCATGTTCGACTTCAGATCGTCCACTGTGGTTCCCAGTGCCTCGGCCTGAACTTCGAGAACCTGGTCGACCAGGTCCAGCGCGCCGTTCGTGTGCTCGTCGACGATCACCGCCTGCTTGCGCGCGGCCTCCGCGACTGCCCGCTGCAGCGTCGCCATCACCACCGCGCCCAGCCCGGGGTTGTCGGCGAAACGGATCTCCTTGATCGACCCGCCGACACCCGCCACCACGGTCACCGCCCGGTCGGGTGAGGTCGCGGTGCTTTCGAGCTCGGTGAGCTCCTGCTGCATGCCGCCGAGATCGGCGAACGGCTCATCGACGTGCTTGAGCTTGGACTGGAACTGCTCGAACTGCGCCACGAGCTGGTCGAACTCGGCCGACACGATGCCTCCCGTTACTGCTTTCGGACTACGCGGGTCATGATGGCGCATTTTCCACGGCAGTGCTCGCGACTACGGGAATCTTCGCCAGAACTAAGCCCGCAGTTCCACACAGCATTCGCCGGGGCGCGGGCTCAGCACGGCCTCGGCGGGTGCTTCGAGCGCGCCGAGCAGCCCGGAGAGAAACGCCTGGTTGATCCCGCAGACCAATCCCGGCGCCTTGGCCGCCATGGGATGGAACGGGCAATTGCGCAGCCGCACGCAGGTCGGCGCTTCCCGCGCCGGCTCGAACCCGGCCCGCTGCAGTATCCCGGCCGCGACGGTCAGCGCGCGCTCGGCGCCCAGCCGCCCCGTGCGCAAACGTTCGCGTTCAGCCTCGCCGAGTGCCGAGCCACGGGCGTAGGCGCAGCGCAGAGCGGCGTCACGAGCGGTCTCGCCTTCGCGCTCGGTGAGGACGGCGTCCAGCAGGATGTCGGCGAGCACGTCGTGCTGCCGGGGCGGGATGCTGATCCGGATGTCCACCCCGGACGGCCGGTAGACCTTGGGCGCGCGCCCGACCTTGCCCGCGTGCTCATAGCCCGACCGCAGCACGCCAGCCTCGACGAGCTTGTCCAGGTGGAACGCGGCGAGCTTGCGGGAGATGCCCACCGAGGCCGCCGCCTCGTCGCGCGTGACCGGCCGCCGCGCCTGCCGGATGAAGGCGTACATGCCGTGACGCAGGTCATCCTCCAGCGCGGCGACCGCCCTGATCTGCGCTTGGGGGTCATCCGTCACCCTCTTACGATAACGCCAACGATGATGGTCGCAAGCGCGAGCCTTGACTGGTTACGTGAATAAGACCAAGATTCGTTGGCGAAACCCACGCCCAGGAGGAGACGGTCATGCACGCAGGATCCGCATTGCGCGTCGTCCATGAGCCCGAGGCGGGCGTGGATCTCGCCGCCGCCGAACTGGCCGCGGCGGCGTTCCTGCAGGCGCTGGGCATCTCGACCGGGTCGGAGAGCCTCCAGGGCACCCCTCGGCGGATGGCGAAGGCGTACGCCGAGCTGTTCACGCCCCGGCCGTTCGACCTGACGACCTTCCCCAACGAGGAAAGCTACGACGAGCTGGTGCTCGCGCGAGCCATCCCGGTGCGCTCGGTCTGCGAGCATCATCTGCTGCCGTTCGTCGGCGTCGCGCACGTCGGCTATCTGCCAGGCGAGCGGATTCTCGGGCTGTCGAAGCTGGCCAGGGTGGTCGAGCATTTCGCGTGCCGCCCGCAGGTGCAGGAGCGGCTGACCAAGCAGGTCGCCGACTGGCTGAACGACCAGCTCTCCCCCAAGGGCGTCGGCGTGGTCATCGAGGCCGAGCACAGCTGCATGACCCTGCGTGGCGTGCAGGCCGTCGGGTCGAGCACGGTCACCTCGACGCTGCTCGGGTCGTTGCGGTCGGACCCGCGCTCCCGGCAGGAGTTTTTCGCGCTGACCGGGGTGAACGCGTAACACCGATGAGTTCAGCGGCGCGGTGACGTTCTACTGTGCATGAACCGCACAGACACTTCTGGACTGGCCATGCAGGACGAAGCCACTTTCGCCGCCCTCGTCGGGCGCCACCGGCGTGAGCTCCACGTGCACTGCTACCGCATGCTCGGCTCGTTCACCGACGCCGACGACCTGGTGCAGGAGACCTTCCTGCGCGCGTGGAGCAAACGCGAGACGTTCGACGGCGACGCCTTCCGGGCGTGGCTGTACCGGATCGCGACCAACGCGTGTCTCGACTTCCTCCGCCGGACCTCGCGCCAGGTCACGAAGCTGACCTCCTTCGCCGAGGTCTCCTGGCTCCAGCCGTATCCGGACCGGCTGCTGGACGGGATCGAGCAGCCGGACGCGGTGGCCGTCGCCCGCGAGACGATCGAGCTGGCGTTCCTGGCCGCCATCCAGCTGCTGCCGCCGAAGCAGCGGGCCACGCTCATCCTGCGTGACGTGCTCGGCTGGTCCGCCAACGAGACCGCGGAAACCCTCGAGCTCAGCGTGGCTTCGGCCAACAGCGCTCTCCAGCGCGCGAGAGCCACCCTGCGCGAGGAGCTGCCTTCAAGGCGGCTCGACTGGACCACGAACGAGGCCAGCGCTGAGGAAATGGCCACGCTCAAACGCTTTGTGACCGCACACGTCGAGTCGGACTGGGCCGCGCTGGCCACCTTGGTCAGCGAGGACGTCCGGGTCACCATGCCGCCGCATCCGGTCTGTTTCGACGGCCGCGACGCGCTTTCCGGGCTCGGCGAGGAGGCCGACCGCATGGGCGTGTGGAAGCGCGTGCTCACCACGGCCAACCGGATGCCCGCCGCCGTCGGCTACGTCAAACGGCCGGGCGACACCGAGTATCACGCCTGGATGATCGACGTCCTGCGCGTCGTGGACGGCCGGATCGCCGAGATCACGACCTTTCCGCCGGACCTCCTTCCCGCGTTCGGGCTGTCCGCGACGCTGTGAGCCTGCCGGTCAGGAACGCGCGCTCGGCCTCGTTCTCCGCGAGGTCGAGCGCGGCCAGGTAGGCGTCGGCCGCATCTGCGTGCCTGCCGAGCCTGCGCAGGAAATCGGCCTTCGCCGCCGGAAGATAGCGATATCCCGCCAATCTGCTGTCGGCTTCCAGCCGCTCGATCTCGGCGAGCGCCTCGGCCGGACCGTCCACCATGGACACGGCGACCGCGCGGTTGAGCGCGACGACCGGGGACGGCCAGATCTTGAGCAACGCGTCGTACAGCGTGACTATCTGGGACCAATCGGTCTCCTCGAAGCTCGGCGCTTCGGCGTGCAACGCGGCGATGGCCGCCTGCAGCCCGAAACGGCCCGCGTTCCCGCCACGCAACGCGCCGACGACCAGCTCATGACTCGCCGCGATGGCCTCGTGGTCCCACAACGACCGGTCCTGCTCCTCCAGCAGGAGCAGGCGGCCATCGGCGTCGGTGCGGGTCGCGCGGCGGGCGTCGGTGACCATCAGCAACGCGAGCAGTCCGCGTACCTCGCGCTCGTCCGGCATCAGCGCGTGCAGCACCCGCGCCAGTTCCAGCGCGCGCTCGACCAGGTCGTTGCGGACGAGCTGGTCGCCGGATGGCGCGGTGTGCCCGGTCGTGTAGAGCAGGTGGACGACGGTGAGCACGGCGTCGAGCCGGTCCGGCAGCTCGCTGGCCGACGGCACCCGGTACGGGATACGGGCGGCGGTGATCTTCTTCTTGGCCCGTGTCACCCGCGCGGCCATCGTCGAATCCGAGACGAGGAACGCCTTCGCGATCTCGTCGGTGGTCACGCCGCACACCAGCCGCAGGGTGAGCGCGATCTGCGCTTCACGCGCCAGCGCCGGGTGGCAGCAGGTGAAGATCAGCCGGAGCCGGTCGTCCGGCACCGCGTATTCGGTGGGAATGTCCATCTCGGACTCTTCCGGCTCGATGAGGAGTGGCAGTTTCTTCTTGAGTGTCTGGTCGCGCCGTAACACGTCCAGCGCGCGACGGCGGGCCGCGGTGGTCAGCCAGGCGCCGGGACTCTTGGGCACGCCATCGCGTTCCCAGGCGTCCAGCGCCGACAAATAGGCCTCCTGAACGCATTCCTCGGCCAGGTCGAAGTCGCGCGTGACCCGCGCCGTCGCGGCGAGCACGAATGTCCACTCGCGACGGTGCGCGTCCGCGACCGCGGCCTCGGCGAGACTCACGGCCTGAGTTCGAGGCCCAGCAACGGCCGCACCTCGACCCCGCCGCGCCAGGTCGCCGGGTTGAGCCTGGCCATCGACAGCGCGTGGTCCAGGTCCCGCGCCTCGAGGATGTACAGGCCGGCGATGACCTCCTTGGACTCGATGAACGGCCCGTCGGTGATGACGTCGCCGCGGATCGACGTGGCCGTGGTGCTCGGCTGCAGCGCCACGCCCGCGCGGATGGACCCGCCGAGTTCCTTCACCTGGTTTTCGTGGTTCATGTGGGCTTCGAGCTCCTCCGGCGGTACGTCCGCGTCATCGCCGGGAGCGGGTGAGTAGAGCAGAACCGCGTACTGGGCCATGGGACCGACCTTTCTGTTGATCTCTTCTTACACGGAGGCACCGACAGGATCAGCGCACGCCGAGACGGCCCGCGTCCCTCCGCCGAGGGGTCCTCCACCCCTACGACGAACGGACGGAGCCGGATTCGACAGCCTCCGCGAAAGTTCTCAGCCGACCGCCGAACTCGGCGGCCGGAGCCGGATCAACGGCAGCCGTCGCCGGAAGTCACCCGACGTCGGCTGCCTCGGCACGGCGGCGGGCAGCCGCAACCAGCCACGGTGATACTGCCCGGCGACCCGCACCTGCACCGAGGGCTGGAAGTCGTGCTGGTCGATGCCCTCGTAGCCATGCCGGACGATCGAGAAGTAGATGTTGTCCGAAACGACCACCGTCAGCGGATCCGCCGACTTCTTCAGCGCCTGCTTCACCTGCGGCGCGTCGAGCAGCCGGAAGGCGACGTCGAGCGTCTCGCCGAACCAGCCCTGCGGATCGCAGTGCACCTCGCCGGCGTGCAGCACCGCCCTCATCCGGAGCCGCATCTCCGGGTAGTCGAGCGTGTGCTCGACCAGCAGCGCGCTCAGCGTCGGGATGAGGTGACTGAGGAACACGGTCTTCGGCACCTCGTCGACGGGCTGGATCAACACCAGCACGCCGTCGCCCCGATCGATCAACGGCTCGCGGAACGCCTCGGCGATCCCGGCTTCAGCCATGCTCCGCGCCAGCAGGTCGTACATGACGGCACGAAGCCCGCCCTTGGCCACGTTGTTGTGTGCGGTCGACCCTTCCATGTCCACCGCGAAGACGGTGCGGTGCCTGGGTGGACAGGGAAGCGGGACGTTCACGGCGCCCGCCTGAGACAGGATTTCATGGTGTACCTCCCCGCAAACCAAACGCGAATACCGTTACGACTTTGCAGATGCCCTTGCGTGCCAACGATTTCACGTCGACACCCAAGGACCGGCTCCTTCATTGGAGTGACCGGGGTCGGCAAGGCGGTTCGGCAGCGGTACGGTAGCCCGTACGGCATCGACTCCCTGCCGCATGCACGCGGGTCGGACGATTTGCCTACGGGGCGGCTTCTGTTGCAGCAGGAGCCGCCCCCTTTTCCTTCGCTCATCTCATGAGCTTTCCCCTAACTCAGCCAAGATCTTGTCGATCAGCTTGACGCTGTCGTCCTCCGTGAGCGCGAGCCCTTCGAGCTCGTCGAAGATCCTGAGGTAGTCCTTCGTCTGGTCGGTGAACTCCTCGACGAGGATGTCCTGATCCGGGATCTCGAGCAGCAGCACGACATCGTTCTCCATCTCCGAGAGCTGGAAGAGAGCGAAGGAGCTGGCCAAACCCTTGTGCGGACCCGCGGAGAACGGGATGACACGGACGTCGACATTCGTCAGTGCGGCGACCTCTTTCAACCGAAGCAACTGCCCGCGCATCACCTTCGCGCTCCCCATCGTGCGGCGCAGGACAGCCTCATCCATAAGGAACACCATGTGCGGGCCGTCGGGCGCGATGAGTTCTTGGCGCCGCAGCCGGACCGCCGTGCCCCGTTCGATTCGTTCCGGCTCGGTGTGGTGCCGGCCCATCAGAGCCGTCGCATAGTCCTTCGTCTGCAAGAGGCCGGGGATCACCCGCCCCTGGAACTGCTTGACTCCGATCGCGGAGGCTTCGAGCCCCAGGAAGTTCAGGAACTGCTGGTCGTAGATGTCCTTGTAGGCATGCCACCAGGCAGGTTTCTTACCAGCACGAGCCAGCTCCACCAGCTGCTCGACTCGGTCGTCTTCGGTGATCCGGTAGTGGAGCAGCAGGGCTTTGAGATCGGTGATCGAAATCCCCACCACCCCCTTCTCGATGCGAATCAGCTTCGAAGAGGACCAATCAAGAGCGTCGGCGACATCTCGCTGCGTGAGCCCTTGCTGCTCACGTTCCTGCTTCAGGACGGCCCGCAGGCGTCGAAGCTGGCCGACGGGGGTTTCACCCCTGGTCATCATGTTCCTCCTCGTCGAGCAGCAGATCGCAATCTGCCACATGGCACTATGTTAGCAAGCATCGTGGCACACCGCATATCGCCGCGTGCGAAAGGAGTGTTTCTTCTCGGACACATGGCGGATCGCCACGATGCGAGCACATACTGGCCTAAGCCACGGCCGATGACCGGGAGGCAGGCTGAAGCTTCACACGATCGGGCTACAAAGAGCCCAAGAGCCCCCGCCACGCGGCGACAGGGACGCGGAGGCGAAGACCGGAACGGTCCTGGGAGTCCCTCACCAGGACCAACGCGTCACAAAACGCCAGCTCGACACAGGCGTCGCCGTCACTGCCACTGGCCGAACTCTTGACCCACTGGACGCCGGACGGCTCGACTTCCACCACAAAAGCGCTCTTCCGACGTGCCACGCGCACTCTCCTGCTTCTCCCCGGGAGTCGACACCCGATTCAGGGTATGAGGCGTGAACCACCGTTTACTACCGCCGAGAGAGCTAGCCCGGAGAAGGCAAAAGGATCAGACCACTGAGCTGATCACCACGGATCGTCGCGGCAAGCGCACATGCACATGCGGCCCCGTCGGGCGAGTCCTTTATGGACTCACGGAACGGGGCCGCGACGGCTGTTCAGAGACGGCGAAGGTCGACGACCGGGATGACCCGGCTCGTCTTCTCCTGGTACTCCTTGAAACCGGGCATGAGCTCGGCCTGCTTGCCGTAGTACAGAGCGCGTTCCTCGCCCTGCAACGGCGTGGCCTCGGCTTTGAACTTCTCCGTGCCGATCTCGAGCGTCACGGTCGGATTGGCCAGCAGGTTGTGATACCACGCCGGGTGCTTGTCGGCGCCCGCCGCGGAAGCGATGATGAAAAGCCTGTCCCCGTCGGAGGAGTAGACGAGCGGGGTCGTCCGCTCCTGTCCGCTCTTCGCGCCGATCGTGGTCAGCAAGACCATCGGCGCGCCTTCGAACGGCCCGCCGACCTTGCCGTCGTTTTCCCTGAATTCCTTGATGATCCCCGCGTTCCAGTCGCTCATGGGATCATCCTGCCCTAAGCCTGTTCGCCACGCGCCTTGCGTCGCTGCGCCTCGGCGCGCTCGCGGCACTGGCGCAGGAATTCCTCATCCGACGCGCTGTCGGCCGCCGAGAACCGGCCTGGCCGGTCGTACTCGGGGAACCGCGGCGCGTCGCGCTCGTACGGGGTGCGGCGGGCGCGCGCGGCGGTCTGCGGGCGTCCCGCGACCAGCCACACGATCGACCCGACCAGCGGGATCAGCAGCACGATCAGCAGCCAGGTCAGCTTCGGCAGGTTGCGGCAGGACCCGTCTTCGGTCGTGATGACGTCGACGAGGCAAAAGATCCAGAGCCCGAGCGTGACCACGCCGACGAGCCCGTCGAAATACAGCATGAAAGACCCTCCCAGAGCCGGAACACCCCTCCGGCGACGCGGTAAGTCTTAGCACACCGACCGACGAGTCGCGTCGAGAATCCCGGATGCGATCGCCAGCGCGTGCGCCTGCCCTGGGCAGGCCTTGGGACCGTGGCCGAACGGCAACCCGGCGAGATCGACCTCGACCACGTGCCCGTCCTTATATCTTCTGGTCACCGAGACCGGCGGGCGTTCTCGCAAGGTGACTGCCAGCGCTTCTTCCGCGGCAACGGTTTCGCCGAGCGCGTTCTCGACGAGCCCGGCCGTCGCGTCACAGGCCTGCACGAGCAGGCCGATCCGGGCCGCGGTGTGTTCCGACGCCCCGCCACAGGCTTCGGCGAGGCGGGCGACAGCGGCGTCTTCGACGGACGTCGCTTCCACATGGGGTTGATAAACCTTCGCGACGATCGCGATATCCGCGGAAAGCCCGGCGGGAAGGCCGAGCGCCGCGGCGAGTGTTTCCACCACGATCACCTCGAGGTCGACCGGACCAGAGTTCTTCGCCTCAACGGTCCGATCGAACGCCTCGCGGCGCAACCGCGCGGGATCCACGCCCGCGAGTTCCTCCATCACCAGCGAACGACGTCGCGTGTGGGCCTGTCCGGTACTGAACCGGGCGACGTTCGCCCGCAGCCAGCCAACGGTTCCCGGCGCCCCACTGAAAACAGGCGGGAGTGTGAAGCGCGGGTCGGCGAGCAGTTCGCTTGCTTCGATCATGCGGAGCACCGTAGGCCCGTGAAATGTCGGTGCTCACCGATATGTTCAGGCGACCAGGCCGACGCGGCGGGAGGTGATCTCCCACAGCTCGTTGGCGAGGTTCTCGTCGGAGGCGAGCTTGGCGGGCTTGGCCGGCTTGCTCTTGACGTAGTAGCCACCGTGCAACGGCTCGGTGGTGCCCGAAAGGTAGACGAGGGTCTCGGCGCCCTGCTCCGGGCTGGTCAGGAAGTGACGCATCGGCTTGCCCAGCGGGGAGTTCGCGAAGGCGTGCATGAGCTTCATGTCGCGGGAGAACTCGGACGCGACCACACCGGGGTGGAAGTCGGCGACACCCAGCTCGGGGTAGCGGCGGGCGTACTCGCGGTTGAGGATGGCCGCGGCCAGCTTGCTGTTGGCGTACGCCTTCTGCGACTTGTAGCCCTGCTCGCTGTCGAGGTCGTCCAGGTTGACCTTGCCGGTCTTGTGGTTGTCCGAGGTGGTGATGACCACGCGGCCGCCGCTCTCGCGCAGCCGGTCGGTGAGCAGGCGGGTGAGCAGGTACGGGGCGAGGCAGTTGACCTGGAAGGTCTGCTCGTAGCCGTCGACCGTGATGTTGCGCTGGGTCCACAGGCCGCCCGCGTTGTTCGCCAGCACGTCGATGCGCGGGCAGCGCTCGAGCAGGTCACCGGCGAGGCGCCGGACATCGGCGAGGTTCGTGTAGTCCACCGTAAGACCTTCGACACCGAGCTCCTTCGCTATGGCGGCCGTCTTGTCGGCGGACCGGCCGACCGGGATGACGTTGGCGCCCGCGGCGTGCAGCTGGCGTGCCGCGGCGGCCCCGATCCCGGCGCTGGCACCGGTGACGACGATGGTCTTGCCTGCGAGGTTCTGCATGTCTCTGCGCTCCTGGGGTTGTGGGGAGTTGTCCGCATGTCCGTCTTACACGGTCGTACTATACACATGTGCTAGACGCTTGTATAGTGGATCTCATGACAACTACCGAAACCCGCGCCGGCCGCCGTGAGTGGATCGGCCTGGCCGTACTGGTCCTCCCCATGCTTCTGGTGTCGATGGACATCACCATCCTTTACTTCGCGATCCCCTCCATAGCCGCTGACCTGCAGCCCAGTGGCCCGCAGCAGCTCTGGATGATGGACATCTACGGCTTCGTGCTCGCCGGCCTGCTCATCACGATGGGCGGCCTCGGTGACCGGATCGGCCGGCGGCGTCTCCTGATCGCGGGCACGGTCCTCTTCGGGCTCGGCTCGGTCGCCTGCGCCTTCGCGTCCAGCCCGGAACTGCTCATCGCGGGACGCGCGCTGCAGGGCATCGGCGGCGCCACGCTCGCCCCGTCCACGCTGGGCTTGATCCGCAACATGTTCCACAACGACAAGCAGCGCCGTACGGCCATCACCGTGTGGTCCATCGTGCTGTCGGCGGGCGCCGGCCTCGGCCCGGTCGTCTCCGGTCTGCTGCTGTCGACCTTCTCCTGGGGCTCGATCTTCCTGGTCAACATCCCGGTGATGGTCGTGCTGCTGGTGCTGGCCCCGATATTGGTGCCCGAGTACCGCGCCCCGTCACTCGGCAAGTTCGACGCGCTTTCGGCCGTGCTGTCGCTCGGCGCGATGCTCGCGATCATCTGGGGTGTCAAGGAAAGCGCCGTCAGCGGCCTCGAGGCGACCCCCGTCGCCGCGATCGCGCTGGGTCTCGCGCTGGGCGTGCTGTTCGTGCGCAGGCAGTCCACCATGACCGACCCGATGATCGAGCTGTCGCTGTTCCGAAACCGTGGCTTCGGCGCCTCGATCACCATCGCGCTCGTGTGCCTGTTCGGCATGGTCGGGTTCGGCATCTTCACCACCCAGTTCCTCATGCAGGTGCTGGAGATGTCGGCGATCGAAGCCGCGATGTGGACGCTCGCCAGCCCGGTGGTCGTCGCGGTCGTCGCCCCGCTGGCGGCGAAGCTGGCGCAGCGGACCCGTCCCGCGTACATCATCGCGAGCGGTTTCACCGTGGCGGCGCTGGGCTTCCTGCTCATCACGCAGGTCAGCACCGAGCGGAACATCCCGCTGATCATCAGCGCCACCGTGCTCATCGGTGTCGGCATCGCGGTCGTGATGTCGATCGTCACCGACATGGTCATGGCGACCACCCCGGCCGAGCGGGCCAGCGGTGTCTCGGCGCTGCTGCAGACCGCCCAGGAACTCGGCGGTGCGCTGGGCATCGCGATCCTCGGCAGTGTCGGCGCGGGCGTCTACACCGCGACCATGGTCAAGACGGCCCCGTCCGGGCTCACCACCGACCAGCTCGTGGCCGCGCGCCAGACGCTCGGCGCGGCACAGGAAGCCGCGGCGAAGCTGCCGCCGGGCAAGGGTGACCAGCTGGTCCACGTCGCGCAGGAGGCCTTCGTCTCCGGCATGCGGCCCGCCGCGATCGTCGCCGCGCTCGTCGTGCTCGCCGCGGCCGCTGCCGCCGTCGGCTTCCTCCGCCACATCGAGAACACCGCCACTCCCGCACCGGAAGAGGTCATCGCGGAAGATGCCAAGGAACTCATCGCAGCCTGATCAGCACGGTTGACGGCCCGCGTAACGAAGCAGGCCGTCAACTCAAGAACACCGCCGTGGCTGCGCTACCTCGTGGTGGAACCAGTAGGACGCCATCACCCGGCCGTTCGGCAGCGTATGCGTCGGCGGGCCGTCCCCTTGCCGCATCCCGGCCGCGCGCAACGCGCCCTGACTGGCCAGATTGGCCGTCTCGACCCCGGCACGCACCGACTTGAGCCCCAAATGCTCGTGCGCGAGCACCAGCCCCGCCTTGAACAGCTCGCCGCCGAGTCCCTGGCCCCGGAATCCCGGCATCAGCCAGCCGCCGAGCTCACCGTCCGAATGCACCGAGACCAGTCCGGCGCACCGCTTGCGCCGTGGATGGATCGCGATGAGGTCGATCGCGTCCTCGCGCAGGTCATAGGCCGTGCCCCTGCCGGGCACCATCGCCAGATAGCGATCACGGTGCGGCTCCAGCACAATGTGGTCGAGTTCCCAGCCGAGCCAGCGCTGCGCCTCGTCGTCGCTCGCGCCCGCCACCGCGACCAGGCTGTCCAGCTCGGTCGGAGTGCTGAAGACCAGCGTCCCGAAGCGGAACCGATGCGCGCCCGCCGGGCAACGCCGCCGCCTGAACCAGCCCAACGCCGACTCCTCCCAGTTGCCAAGAGGGTAGCCAAAAGTGACAGTCAGCTGGCACACGCACTTGTTATCTTGACCGGGTGACGGTCGTACCGGAAACAACCGAACTCGATGGCGGCGATGGGGTGGGCCGCGCCGCCCAGCCCCGCCAGCTCATCGTGACCGTCTATGGGCTGTATTCCCGCAGCGAGGGCGGCTGGCTTTCGGTCGCGTCGCTCATCACGCTGCTGGCCGAACTGGGCATCGACGAGCCCGCGGTGCGTTCGTCGATCTCGCGGCTCAAGCGGCGCGGGATCCTCAAGGCGGTCCGGCGCGCGGGGGCGGCGGGGTACGAACTGTCCCCCGAAGCGCTGGAGATCCTGCGCGAAGGTGACCAGCGCATCTTCCGCGAGCAGCGTGCGACCCTCGACGACGGCTGGATGCTCGCGGTGTTCTCCGTGCCGGAGACCGAACGGCACCGCCGCCACGTGCTGCGCTCCCAGCTGACCCGGCTCGGTTTCGGCACCGCGTCGGCGGGCGTGTGGATCGCGCCGGCGCACCTGCGGGACGCGACCGTCGAAATGCTGCGGCGGCTGGATCTCGACGGGTACGCGAACCTGTTCCAGGCCGAGCACATCGCGTTCGGTGAGCTCACCGAGAAGGTCAGCGACTGGTGGGACCTCGAAGAGCTGGAGCAGCTTTACGAAGACTTCCTTCGCCTGCACACCGGCGTGCTGGACCGGCGCGACCGCTCCGAGCGCGAGGCTTTCAAGGACTACGTCGCCGTGCTCACCGACTGGCGGCGGCTGCCGTATCTCGATCCGGGGCTGCCCGCGGAACTGCTCCCCGACGGCTGGGCGGGCATCCGGGCAGCCGAACTGTTCTTCACATTGCACGCCGAACTCGAATCGGCGGCGCGCGCGTACGTCGCGAAGACGATCAGGGCCTAGGCAGCACGGCGTAGCCCTGCACCTCGACCAGCGCCTCGATGTCCCACAGGCGGCTCACCCCGATCCCGGCCATCGCCGGGTATTCGGTGCCGACCAGCCGCTTCCACACCGCGCCGATCTCGCGCGCGTGCGACTTGTAGTCGTCCATGTCGACGATGTAGACGGTGAGCGAGCAGAGGTGCGAGGGCTCGCCACCCGCGGCTTTCAGCGAGGTCAGCAGGTTGCCGAGGGCGCGCTCGAACTGCTCGACGACCCCGTCGCCGACGATCTTGTTGTGCGCGTCGAGTGCGGTCTGCCCGGCCAGGAAGACCAGCTTGCCGCCGTCCGCGACGACAGCGTGGGAGAACCCGGACGGCTTGCCCAGCTCGGCGGGGTTGATGCGCTCGAAGGCCATGCCGGTCAGAGTACGGGATGTATCGCCTCGTTGACGGTCGTACTTGTTACGACATAGTCTGGAGGCCGACGAAGGGAGTCGGCGACGTGCGAATCGCGGTCCTCGGAGGGGGCCCGGCGGGCCTGTATTTCTCCGCGCTGGCGAAACAGCTGAACCCGGCGCACGAGATCACCGTCTGGGAACGCAACGCGCCCGACGACACGTTCGGCTTCGGCGTGGTCTTCTCGGACGAGACGCTCGGCGGCATCGAGCACGCGGACACCGCGATCTTCGCCGCCATGCGCGAGGAGTTCGCGCGCTGGGACGACATCGACGTCCATTTCCGGGGCACGACCTTCACCTCCGGCGGCCACGGTTTCGCCGCGATGAGCCGCAAACGCCTGCTCAACATCCTGCAGGAGCGCTGCCGGACGCTGGGCGTCGACGTGCGCTTCCGCACCGAGGCGCCGGACGTCACCGTGCTCGCCGCCGAGTACGACCTCGTGGTGGCGTGCGACGGCGTCAACTCCCCCGCGAGGACCCGCCTCGCCGGCGAGTTCCGGCCCTCTGTCGAGACCCGGCGCTGCCGCTACATCTGGCTCGGCACCGACCTGGTCTTCGACGCATTCAAGTTCCACATCCTCGACACCCCCGCCGGCGTGATGCAGATCCACGGCTACCCGTATTCGAGCGAAGCCAGCACCTTCATCCTCGAACTGCACGAGGACGTGTGGCAGCGCGCGTTCGCCCCCGTCGCCGAAGAGGCATTGCCTCCCGGCCGCAGCGACGAACGCTCCATCGAGCTGATCCGCGAGCTGTGCGCGGACGTGCTGGGCGAACACCAGGTGTTCGCGAACAACTCGAAGTGGACGAAGTTCGGCACCGTGCGCTGCGCGAGCTGGCGGCACGAGAACGTCGTGCTGCTCGGCGACGCGGCGCACACCGCGCACTTCTCGATCGGTTCCGGCACGAAGCTCGCCATGGAGGACGCGCTCGCGCTGGCCGCCTGTTTGCACGAGCAGTCCACTGTGGACGAAGCGCTCACCGCGTACGAGGCCGAACGGCGCCCGGTGGTCACCTCGACGCAGCGCGCCGCGCAAGCGAGTCTCGAATGGTTCGAGAACATCGGCCAGTACACCGACCAGGACCCGCACGAGTTCGCGTTCAACATCGTCACCCGCAGCCGCCGCGTCACCTACGACAACCTGCGACTGCGCGATCCCGAGTTCGTCGGCGAACTCGACGAGTGGTTCGCGTCCCGGCAGTCCTCCGGCGAGGTGCGCCCGCCGATGTTCCAGCCCTTCCGCCTCGGCGAGCTCCAGCTGGAGAACCGGGTCGTGGTCTCACCGATGGACATGTACTCCGCGCGAGACGGCGTGCCGACCGACTTCCACCTGGTGCACCTGGGAAGCAAGGCGCTCGGCGGCGCCGGCCTGGTCATGACGGAGATGGTGTGCGTCTCCGAGACCGGCAGGATCACGCCGGGGTGCGGCGGCATCTACACCGCCGAGCAGGAGTCGGCCTGGCGCCGGGTCGTCGACTTCGTCCACGAACACAGTGCGGCCAAGATCGGTGTTCAGCTGGGGCATTCGGGTCGCAAGGGCTCGACCAGGCTGATGTGGGAAGGCATCGACGAGCCGCTGCCGGAGGGGAACTGGGAGGTCTGTGGCCCCTCCCCGTTGCCGTACAAGGCGTCGAGCCAGATCCCGCGTGAGTTGACCGCCGATGACCTGGATGAGCTCAAGGCCCAGTTCACCGCGGCGGCCGCCTCAGCCGCACGAGCCGGTTTCGACCTGCTGGAACTGCACTGCGCACACGGATATCTGCTGTCCTCCTTCCTGTCACCGCTGACGAACCACCGCACGGATGTTTACGGTGGCTCACTGGAGAATCGGCTGCGTTTCCCGCTCGAGGTGTTCGACGCCATGCGGGCGGTCTGGCCCGCCGAACGTCCCATGAGCGTGCGGATTTCGGCGACCGACTGGTACAAAGGCGGAATGGACGCGGACGCGGCCGTCGAAATCGCGAAGGCTTTCGCCGAACACGGGGTGTCCGCGATCGACGTCTCCACCGGCCAAGTGGTCAGCGAAGAAAAACCGACATACGGACGAAGCTACCAGACTCCGTACGCCGACCGCATCCGAAACGAGGTCGGCCGGAAGTACGGCGTGGCGGTCATCGCCGTCGGCGCCATTTCTTCTTACGACGACGTGAATTCGCTGATACTGGCGGGTCGCGCCGACCTGTGCGCGCTGGGCAGGACCCATCTTTACGATCCACAATGGACACTGCACGCCGCGGCCGATCAGGACTACGAAATCCCCTGGCCCAAGCCATTCGCGGCAGGCAGCCGCAAGCCGCAGGGTGGCCGTACCGATGGACCCAAACCTCGGCTGGATCTCATTCGTTCGGGTGAACCGAAGACCGCACACGCCCGCTGGCGACCCGACGGGAGCGCTTCATGACCGCCTTTTCGCTGACGCCGGACCAGCAGGCTTTCGCCGCTGAGGTAAGGAAAATCGGCGAGGAGCGGCTCCGCCCGCTCGCCGAAGCCGGCCGTGAGGGCGCGGTCAACCGCGAGCTCATCAAGGCCATGGGCTCGTTCGGCCTGCTCGCGAAACTGTTCCCGGGAGAACGCGAAGCGGCCGCCGTCGACCTTTGCATCCTGCGCGAAGCGCTGGCCACGCGCAGCACCGAGGCGGAGACCGCGCTGGCGCTGCAAGGACTCGGCACCTACCCCGTTCTCCAGTCAGGGCAACAAGAACAGCTTGAGAAGTGGGTGCCCGCCGTCGCTGCCGGCGACGCCGTCGCGGCCTTCGCGCTCACCGAGCCGAACGCGGGCTCCGACGCCGCGGCACTGGAGCTCGTCGCGGAACCCGACACCGACGGCTGGCGGCTGACCGGCGAGAAGATCTGGATCTCCAACGCGCCGGAAGCGGACTTCTACACCGTCTTCGCGCGCACCACGCCCGGCGCGGGCGCCCGCGGGGTGAGCGCGTTCGTCGTGCCTGCCGACCGCGCCGGACTCTCCGGCGAGCACATCGACCTGATCAGCCCGCATCCCATCGGACGGCTCGTTTTCGACGGTGTGCCAGTGCGTTCCGGCGAACTGCTCGGCGAGCTCGACCGTGGTTTCGGCGTCGCCATGCGCACGCTGGACCTCTTCCGCCCCAGTGTCGGCGCGTTCGCCGTCGGCATGGCGCAATCCGCGCTCGACGCCGCGCTCACGCACGCCGGTGAGCGGATCGCGTTCGGTGGGCCGCTTAAGAACCAGCAGAGCGTTTCGCACAAACTCGCCGAGATGGCAATGCGTGTAGAGGCCGCGCGTCTGCTCGTCTACTCTGCCGCTTCCGCTTACGACGCAGGCGAAACACGGCTTGCGGGGCGGGCCGCGATGGCGAAGCTCTTCGCCACCGAAACCGCGCAGTTCGTCGTGGACTCGGCGATCCAGATACACGGCGCCCGCGCGCTGCAACGGGGTCACCTGCTCGAGCACCTCTACCGCGAGGTCCGCGCGCCCCGCATCTACGAAGGCGCTTCCGAGGTGCAGCTGACGATCATCGCCCGCGAGCTCTATCGCTGAAAACCGCTTTGCCCCAACGGTTTCCCAAAACTGTCGGACCATGGGTCTAGCGTTCCTCCCGAGATCAACATCCGATCGCAGGAGGTATCCGATGTCCGTCATCCCGTTCCGTTTCCTCGACACCCTTCCCGAACTGCCGCAGCCGTCCGGTAGCTGGCACGACAACCTCTGGGTCTCCGACGAAAGCACCACGGGGCCGACCTACCGGGAGTTCATCGCCGCCGCCGGGGAGACCGGCATCTGGCCGGTGGTGATCCCGGACGACGTCAGGTTCGCCAGACCGGCCGAAGACTGGATCGTCGACCGGGGAAGGCTGCCCTCCGCCGTCGAGGACGTCGGCGCCATTCGCGCCGTCGACGCGCTCGAGGCGTGGTGGGATCCACCACCCGACCACGACCCGCGCTTCCGCCCGTTCGGCCCCGGCTTCCCCGGACTCGCCCGCCGTTCGCCCAAGAAGACAAAGCCGTTCGGGGACGCGGCGTGGGCCGGTGGGATGCTCGCCGCTTCACCGGGGAGCAGGCTGGGCCTGGTCCGTGTCGGCCGCCCCGCCGATATCCCCGCCGCCATCGGCTGGGCGGGCATGATCGCCATGACCGACAGGGTGGCCGCGCTGTCCGCCGTGCTGCGCAGCTGGGAGGACCGGTTCGGCGCGGTGCTGGTCGAGCTCGGCTTCGACTCGCTCGCCTTCTCCGTCGCCGCACCGCCGAGCACGCTCAAGCGGGGCATCGCCGTCGCGGCCGAGCACCGCGCGTTCTCACCGGCCAGCTTCGGCAGGTACCTGGAGGAGTGGACGGTGGAGGAGTACGCCGAGGGCATCCTCGGCAGTCACTTCTGGCGGTTCGCATGGGTCTGAGACAGGAGCTGCTTCGCGACGATGTAGCCGGACGCGCCGTTGACGCCGTGCCCCGGCCAGGTGCCCGCGCCGACCAGGTACAGGTTCGGCACCGTGGTGCGGTGGCCCGGCCGGCCGGGCAGTGGCCGGAAAAGGTAGCTCTGGGCCAGGTCGTGGCTGCCGCCGAACGGGTCACCCGGCCCGCAGTTGGGATTGGCCGCCGCCAGCTCGGCCGGGCTGATGATGTGCCTGTCGAGCACCGCGCCGGGCAGGTTGGTTATGTGCCTCGAGGCGAGGTCGAGCACTCGGTCGGCGAAGGCCCGCTTGACGTCCTCCGTCCACCCGTCGCGCACGTCGATGCGGCCCGCCGCGTCGCCGCGCGGGCGGCAGGGCACGTCCAGCAGTTGCAGCCTGGCGACGGCCTGTCCCGGTGGGCAGCGCGACGAGTCCACCGCGGACGGGCAGTCGAAGGCGATGGTCGGTTCCGCGGGCAGCAGGCCGCGCGTGGCTTCGTTGACCGAGCGCGAAAGCGCGTCCAGGCCCTCGGTCAGATGTGGTTCGCCCGCTTCGGCGAGCCGAGGGTCGTGGAACCTCGGTGGTTCCGAAAGCGCCAGGTGCACCTGGAAGCACCCGCGGCCGTAGCGGAACCGCCCGGCCTGCGCGCGGATCCGCGGCGGGACGGAGCCGGGCTCGTCGGCGAGCAGCCTGAGGTAGAGCTGGTCGGGGTTGACGGAGGCGACCACGGCCCGCCTGGCGGTCACCACCTGGCCGCTGCCGGTGCGGACCGCGCGGGCCTTGCCGTCGCGGAGCAGCACCCGGTCGACCCGCTGGTGGCATTCGACGGTCCCGCCGTGCCGTTCGATCAGCGCCGTCAGCGCCTTGGCGAGCTGTTCACTGCCGCCCACCGGCGTCGGCATCCCGGCCGAGGTCAGCGCCACCAGCACGAGGATGACCCACAGCGCGCTGTTGACCTCGTCGGGGCCTCGGCCGAGGTGCAGTGCCCACGGTGCCAGCATCCCGCGCGTCACCGGCGAGGCGAACGTCTCTTCGAGCAGCACCCGCCCGGTCAGCGTGAACAGGTGCGCGAAATCCGAGAGGCCACCGTGGGCATCGTGCGTCAGGCGGTGGATCGCCTTGCGGGCGGCAGGCGTCGCGAGGTCGGTGCCCATCAGGCCGAAGATCGGGCCGATCGACGGCTCGACCTCCTTGAGCAGCCTGGCGAGCGCCTCGCCGTCGCCGGGTGCCAGCCGCTCGGCCTCGGCCACGTTCTCCTCGACGGAACCGGCCACTACGCCGACGGCCCCCTGCGCCGTCGAGACGCCCGACCAGTAGCGAGGTCTCCGGTAGTCGAGGCCGAGCGCCAGCAGCTCGGGCCCCAGTTCGGCGAACGCGGGGCCGCCGGTGAAGAGCGGATGCGCAGACGAGTAGGTGTCATGCCGGAAGCCCGGCAGGGTCAGCTCGTCGGTGCGGACCAGCCCGCCGGGACGGTCGCCGGCCTCCAGCACGGCGACGCTCCACCCGGCCCTGGCCAGGTAGGCCGCGGTGACCAGTGCGTTGTGCCCGCTGCCGATGACAACGGCGTCATACCCGCTCATGGTGATCGATACTGGGTGGCGGCCCGTCCCGCCTGCCAGGGACCGCTGTCCCGGATCCGCCGGGAATCAGAACCCGTCGCCGAGGCCGGCACTGCGCGCCTTGATGATCACCCTGGCCCGGTCAGCGGCGCCGAGCTTGGCCAGAATGCTCGACACGTGGTTGCGCACGGTCTTGGGCGCGAGGTCGAGCCTGCGTGCGATCGCCGCGTTGCCGAGCCCGACCGCGACCAGTTCGAGCACCTCGTGCTCCCGGGAGCTCAGCTGCGGGAACGGCGGGAGCGGCTTCGGCGCCCTCAGCAGGCCGAGCACCTGGTTGGCGATGGCCTGGCCGAACACGGCCGCGCCCGCGGCCACCCCGCGGATGGCGCGGGCGATGTCGTCCGGGGTCGCGTCCTCGAGGAGGTAGCCCATGGCGCCCGCCCGCATGGCGGCGACCACGAGCTCGGCCTCCTGGCGGGTGGTGACGACGAGTATCGCCGTCGCGGGCGCCGAGCTCCGGATCTCCCGGGTGAGCGCCAGGCCGCCGAGCTCGGGCCGGTGGAGGTCGATGAGCAGAACGTCCGGCCGGTGCGCGCGGGTGAGCTCCACGGTCTCCCGGTGCGTCGCGGCGTTCGCCACCACGCGGATGCCATCGGCGAGGGTGTCCGCCGTCGGCACTCCGGCGGCGACAACGGTGAGGTCATTCCGCAGGGTTCGGGTCATCACGAGAGCGTTTGTAGCGCAATAAGTTTGTTCAGTGTCCGCCGTCGGCCAGTGAACAAAGAATCTTCGCCGCCAGCCGAGCGGAAAAGGCCCGAACGTCGGATCATTGGCAGGTTTCGCGGGTGTGCCACCGACTCCTCCCGGCGAATGGAAGCGGCGGCTCAAACGATTTGGAATACAGGGCACGGTACGGCGACGATGATCAAGGAGGGGAGGTGATCACCGATGCCGAGACGCGAACGTCCGCTAGGACCTGGCGATGACGTCGTGCTGCGGTTCGCGGCGGGACTGCGGCGGCTGCGCGAGGAGGCAGGCGGGCCCACCTATCGCGAGCTCAGCGTCCGCGCCGGCTACTCCGCGGCGGCGCTCTCCGACGCGGCCAGCGGACGGAAGCTGCCGGGGCTCGCGCTGACCACGGCGTACGTCACCGCCTGCGAGGGCGACGCCGTCGAGTGGGAGACGCGGTGGCGGTCCGTCGCGGCCGAACTCGCGGCGACCGACGGTGAGCCCGAACCCGTCGCCGAGACCACGAACCCGTACCTGGGCCTCGCCGCCTTCCAAGCCGGTGACGCGAGCCGGTTCTTCGGCCGCGAGAAGCTCATCGCGGAGCTGGCGTCCAAGGTGGAGGGGCGGCGGTTCGTCGGGGTGTTCGGCTCGTCCGGCTCCGGCAAGTCATCGCTGCTGCGTGCCGGGCTGGCCGGTGCGCACGGGCCGGACCCGACCATGATCTTCACCCCCGGCGAGCATCCGATGGAACAGTGCGCGGCCGGCCTGGCGCACACCGGGCACTTGCTGATCATCGACCAGTTCGAGGAGATCTTCACCCTCTGCCACGACGAGGAGCGCAACGAGTTCCTCGACGCCTTGCTCAAGCTCGCCGCCGACGAGCACGGCACGCGCGTCGTGATCGGTGTCCGCGCCGACTTCTACGGCCACTGCGGACGCCACGCCGGGCTGGTCGACGCGCTGCGCGACGCCCAGGTCATGGTCGGCCCGATGAACGCGGACGAGCTGCGCACGGTCATCGTCGAGCCCGCGGTCCGGGTCGGCTGCCGGGTCGAGTCGGCGCTCGTGACCAGGCTGGTCACCGACGCCATCGGGCAGCCCGCGGTGCTTCCGCTGATCTCGCACGCACTGCTCGAAACCTGGCGAAGACGCCAAGGCCTGACCCTCACTGTCGCCGCTTACGAGGCGGCGGGCGGAATCCACGACGCGATCGCGCACACCGCCGAGGCCGTCTACACCGAGCTGGACTCCGCGCAGCGAGAGGTCGCCAAGCAGATCTTCCTGCGGCTCACCGCGCTCGGTGAAGGCACCGAGGACACCAAGCGCAGGCTACTGCGCCGGGAACTCGACGCCGAGGACGCCGACACCACGCTGGTGCTGGAACGTCTCGCCGACGCCCGGCTGCTCGCGCTGGACCGCGACGGCGTCGACATCGCGCACGAGGCGCTGATCCGCTGCTGGCCCCGGCTGCGGGATTGGCTCGCCGAGGATCGCGAAGGCCTGCGCGTCCACCGGCACCTCACCGAGACCACCGACTCCTGGGAGAAGCTCGACCACGATCCCGGCACCCTCTACCGCGGCACCCGGCTGGGGCTGGCCAAGGAATGGGCCGCGACCGCGCATACCTCCCTCACCCCGCGCGAGCAGGCCTTCCTGGACGAGAGCCTCGCCGCCGAGGCGGCGGAGGCGGCCGCGGTCCGCCGCCGCACCCGCCGGCTGCGCCGTCTCGTCGCGCTCCTCGGCGTGCTGCTCGTGCTGGCCGGGGTCGCGACCTTCGCGGCCTTCCACGCGCGCCAGACCACGACCGAAGAGCGGAACACCGCGCTGGCAAGGAAAGTCACCGACGACGCGGCCGCGATCAGGGCCGCGAACCCCGCGCTGGCGATGCAGCTCAGCCTGGCCGCGTATCGGCTCGCGCCGGTCCCCGAAACCCGTGACGGCCTGCTCGCCACCCTCACCACCCCGTACGCCGCTCGGCTCGACCTCAGCCCGGACTCCGCGTTCGCGCTGGCTTTCAGCCCGGACGGCCGTCTGCTGGTGACGGCGGGCATCCTGAGATCCGTCCGGCTCTGGGATGTTTCCGATCCGCTGCGCCCGCGCGCGCTGTCCACACTGCCCGGCGGGGACGACACCCGTAAACCGATCGCCATCAGCCCGGACGGCACACTGCTCGCCACCGGGACCTCCACCGGCGCCGTGAAGATCTGGGACATCTCGAACCCGAGCGCGCCGTCGTTGGCCGGCGTCGCGAACGGGCACGGCAAGCTCGTCTTCGGGCTGGCCTTCAGCCGTGACGGGCATACACTCGCCACCGGTTCCACGGACACCACCATCGGGCTGTGGGACATGACGAACCCGCGCGAGCCCACGCTGACCGGCCGGATCTCACACCACACGTTCAACGTGAACAGCATGGCTTTCAATCAGGAAGGGACCATGCTGGTGTCCGGCAGTGACGACCGCACCGTCGCGTTGTGGGACATCACCGACCATGCCGCGCCGAAGAACCTGTCAGTGATCAACGGCTACAGCGACATCGTGACCATGGTCGACCTCAGCCCGGACGGCCGGACACTGGCCACCTCCAGCTGGGACAAGACCACGCGGCTGTGGGACGTGACCGTTCCGCGCGCGCCCCGGCCGCTGGCCACCATCAGCTCCCAGAAGGCCCCTGTCTGGTCCGCCAGGTTCAGCAAGGACGGCACCAAGCTGACGACCGGCAGCGACGACGGCACGGTGTGGGTCTGGGACGTGCGCGTTCCCGGCCAGCCGAAGCAGCTCGCGAAGGTGGACGCGGCGAGCGGATCGGTCACCGGGGCCACGCTCAGCCCGGACGGGCGCACGCTCGCGTCGATCGGCAACCAGAGCGTGCACCTGCGGGAGCTGGCCGATCTCACGCTCGACACCCATCAGTCGCGCGCGATCGACGCCATGACCGCGGATGGCCGGATGATGGTCACCAACGGAGACGACCGGGGCCCGTGGCTCTGGGACATCAGCGATCCACTGCGGCCCCGGGAAATGGGCAGGGTGCCCGGCAAGGGTGAGGCGACCACCTCCGTCGCGGTGAGCAGGGACGGCCACATGCTCGCCGTCGCCGGGATGACCCTCGGGGTCGGTCAGCTGCAGCTGTGGGATATCACCGACCCCCGCGCCCCGCGCTTGATCGCCGAAGCGGACACCGTTCCCGTCTACGGCATGGGTTTCAGCCCGGACGGCCGGATACTCGCGACCGGGCATGACAACGAGAAGGTACGCCTGTGGGACCTCACCGGACCGGGCAAGCTCGACTTGATATCCACATTGGACACTCCGAAGGACACGGTGTGGTCGGTCGAGTTCAGCCCGGACGGGCGCACCCTGATGGCGAGCACCGGTGACCTCGGACCCGGCATCCGGATCTGGTCGATCACGGATCCGCGCAAGCCGCGGGAGCTGACCACCCTCACCAACCTCGAGCACCGGAACAACGGCTTCTACCAAACCGACCTCAGCGCGGACGGCCGGACGCTGGCGGCCGCGAGCAGCGACCGCACCGTCCATCTCTGGGACATGACCGACCCCGCCGCCCCGAAACCACGGCCGCCGATCACCCATGGCGCCGAAGGCGCGGGAACGGTTTCGTTCAGCCCGAACGCCACACTGCTGGCGGTCTCCTTCCCGAGCGGTCTGCAGCTTTGGGATCTGAACGGACCCGGCGACCCGGTTCGGGTCGCCGGGATCGGCAGGCACCCCCACAAGGTCACCGGGGCGCGCTTCAGCCCGGACGGGCACACGGTGGCCGCCGCGTCCGACGAGCCGACCATCTTCCTGGCGGAGACCGATCTCGACAGGGTTTCCCAGCGGATCTGCGCGCTCGCCGAGCCGAAGATCACCACCGCCGAGTGGGACCGCTATTTCCCCGGTGTGCCCTACAGCCCGCCGTGCCCCTGACGGACTCGCCGGATCGTGTCGCGGAACCAGTGGCCGCTCTGCTTGATCGTGCGCTGCTGGGTTTCATAGTCGACACGGACCAGGCCGAATCGCTTGTCGTAGCCGTACGCCCACTCGAAGTTGTCCAGCAGCGACCACGCGAAGTACCCGCGGATGTCCGCGCCCGCCTGCCGCGCCGCGGCGACGGCCGCGATGTGTGAGGACAGGTACGCCGCGCGGTCGTCGTCCTGGACGAAGCCGTTCTCGTCGGGGACGTCGTCAAAGGCCGAGCCGTTCTCGGTGATGAACATCGGCAGGCCAGGGTAGTCCTGGCTCAGCCGGACCAGCAGGTCCGTGAACTTGTCGGGCAGGATCTCCCAGCCCATCGCGGTCTTCGGCCGTCCGAACGGCACCGGCTCGCCGACCGCGGCGAACTGCTCGCCGAAGTAGTAGTTGACGCCGAGGAAGTCCAGCGGGGCCGCGATGATCGCGAGGTCACCGTCGCGGATGGGGATGCGGACCCCTTGCGCGGCAAGGTCTTCCACCACGTCCGACGGATAGCGGCCGTGCACGAGCGGGTCCATGTAAACGCGCACGCCGAGCCCGTCGGCACGCCGGGCGGCGTCACGGGCGGCCTCGCTCTCGTCCACGGGTTCGGACGTGCCCATGTTCAGCGTGATGCCGAATTCGATGCGGCGCTGGGCCGCGGAGCGCATCCGCTCGGTCGCGAGCCCGTGGCCCAGCAGCAGGTGGTGCACCGCGGCCATGCCGTCGCCGAGGTCGCGGCGGCCCGGCGCCATCACGCCGTGGACGTAGCCGTGCATGGCCGAGCACCACGGCTCGTTCAGCGTGGTCCAGTTGCGCACCCGGTCGCTGAGCCGGTCGAACACCAGCATCGAATAGTCGGCGAACCGGTACGCGGTGTCGCGCGACGGCCAGCCGCCCGCGTCCTCCAGCTCCTGCGGCAGGTCCCAGTGGTACAGCGTGAGCCACGGGTCGATGCCCTTGTCGAGCAGCCGGTCGACGAGCCGGTCGTAGAACGCCATCCCGGCCTCGTTGAGCTTGCCGCGGCCGCGCGGCTGGATACGGGGCCAGGCAACGGAAAACCGGTAGGTGTCGACGTCGAGCGCCTTCATCAGTTCGACGTCGGCAGGCATGCGGTGGTAATGGTCGCAGGCGACGTCGCCGGTGTCACCGTTGTGCACCGCGCCCGGCACCCGGCTGAAAGTGTCCCAAATGGACGGCGTGCGGCCATCCTCGTCGACGGCGCCCTCGATCTGGTACGACGCGGTGGCCACGCCCCAGCGGAAGATCGGGGGCAGCGTGTCGATGAGTTCCTGCTCGGCGCTCGCGGTCTCCGTCACACTCATGGCCGTCCCCTCCGAAGGTGTCATCTTCGACCTTCTTGCAGGAGCCCGCGCACGTCAATCACAGCATGGTAACTTTTTTCTGTCTAATTTTAAGCACTGAATAAACTTACCGGACGGCGCCCGTCACCAGGTCGATCTTCCAGTACCGTTGCAGTGAAAGGAAAAGCACGACGACCGGGATGATCGAGAGCAGTGTCCCGGTGATCACCAGCGAGTACAGCGAGGCCTCAGCCGCGCCGTGGCGCAGCAGCGAGTAGAGCCCGACCGTCAGCGGGAACTTGTCTTCGCTGGTGACCAGCACGAACGGCAGCAGGAAGTTGTTCCAGATGGCGATGAACTGCAGCAGGAACACGGTCACCAGGCCGGGGCCCATGAGCCGGAGCCCCACCGTGCGGAACAGGGTGAACTCACTCGCCCCGTCCAGCCTGCCCGCTTCGAGCAACGCGTCCGGCACCGAGGCCGCCGCGTAGATGCGGCACAGGTAGATCCCGTACGGGTTGAACAGCTGCGGCAGCAGCACGCCCAGGTAGCTGTCGGTCAGCCCGATCTTGGACAGCAGCAGGTACTGCGGGATGGCCAGCACGATCTGCGGCAGCAGCACCCCGGCGAGGATGGTGTTGAACAGGAGCTTGCGTCCCCGGAACTCGTACTTCGCGAGCGCGTAGCCCGCCGCGGCGCTGACGAACGACGCCAGCACGCCGCCGACGGCCGCGTACAGGAAGCTGTTCAGCATCCACTTCCAGAAGATGCCGCCGTTGTATGCCGACAAATCGCTCAGGTTCTCGAAGAGTCCCGTCGACGGCAGATAGGTCGAGGTCGAGAACAGCTCGGACTTGGACTTCGTCGCCGCGACGAGGATCCACACGGTCGGCACCACGCAATACAGCGCGCCGAGCACCAGCGCGACGGTCGGCAGCCAGGCCGTCCGCCGCTTCATCGCCGCACCAGCCGCGCGGCGAGGAACGAGACGGCCAGCGCGGCCACGGTGAACAGCACCGAGGTCGCCGCCGCGCGATTGAGGTCGGAGTCGACGAACGCGTCGTTGTAGATCTTCATCAGCGGCACCCAGGTCGACGAGATCGCGTTGGACAGCGGCCGCAGCGTGTTGGGCTCGTTGAACAACTGCAGCGCGGCCAGCGCCGAGAACAGCGCGCACATCCAGATCGCGGGCCGGACCATCGGCACCTTGATCCGCCACGCGATCTGGAGCTCCGAACAGCCGTCGAGCTTGGCGGCTTCGTAGACCTCGGGCGGCAGCGCGCGCAACGCGGTGAAGATGACGATCATGTTGAACCCGGCCGCGCCCCACACCACGATGTTGCCGACCGAGAAGAACACCGAGGTGGTACCGAAGAAGTCGCCGCCGAACGGGCTCGTCGCGGGCAGATACAGGAAGCCCCACATGAGTGTCGCGATCACGCCGGGCACCGCGTACGGCAGGAAGATCGCCAGCCTGCTGAACCTGGTGAGCCTGGTGCGCGGCACGTCCAGCATGAGCGCGAACAGCAGCGCGAGCCCGACCGTGCCGGGTATCGAGATCGCCGCGACCGCGAGCATCCGCAGCACGCTGTGCCACAGCTCCGCGTCGCCGAAGACCGAGGTGTAGTTGTCGAGCCCGGCGAACACGGTCGAGCTGCCGGTGCCGAGCAGGCCGCCGGAGACCTTGCGCTGCTGGAAACTCAGCACCAGCGCGTAGATCCCCGGCGTCACCACGAACCCGGCGAACAGCAGCACCGCGGGCAGCACCAGCAGGTACGGCAGGCGGGTTTTCCGGTGCGCCATCAGACGACCGTGAAGCCGAGCTTCTTCATGTCCGCGACGCTCGCGTTCTGCATCGAGTCCAGCGCCGCCCCGAACGGGCTGCCCTGCTGGAGCGCGGCGCCGAACGAGTTGGTGTAGCCGCTGAAGGTCACGGTCACGTTGGGGCCCCACATCGAGAAGCTACGCGCGCCCGGCGCCACCTGCTTCACGATGTCGTAGAAGTTCGCCTGGTTGGGGAAGAAGGCGGGAGGCTTCTGCAGCACCGGAAGCGAGCGGCCGGCGGTCGACGCCGGGTAGACGTTGATCTGCTGGATCTGGTCGGTGACCGCGTCCGCGTTGGTGTTGAGCCAGGACGCGAACGCGGCGGCCTCCTTGGCGTGCTTGGAATCGGTGGTCACCGTGGTGGCCGAGCCGCCCCAGATGCCGGTGTCGCGATTGCCGTCGGTCCACGCGGGCAGCGGCGCGACGGCCCAGCGGCCCTGGGTGCTCGGTGCGATGCCGCCGAGCTGCGCGGGTGCCCACGCGCCGGAGATCCAGGTGACGAGCGTGCCGTCGTTCATCTCCTTGTTCCACTGCGGGGAGAACGACGGGTTCTTCGCCACCAGGCCGTTCTTGACGAGATCTTCCCAGTAGGCCGCGACCTTCTTGGACTGCGCGCCGTTGATGTCGACCTTCCAGCTGGTGCCGCTGGTCGTCCACCAGTCACCGCCCGCCTGCTGCACGAGCCCGGTGAACCAGCCGGGGTCGGCGGCGTCGAAGTTGGTGATCGTCGCACCCTTGGCCTTGATCGTCTTCGCGGCCGCCGCGTACTCGTCCCAGGTCTTCGGCGCGCTGAGACCGTACTGCTGGAACAGATCGGCGCGATAGAACAGCATCAGCGGCGCGACGTCCTGCGGCACGCCGTAGACCTTGTCCTCGAAGCGGACCGGTTTGAGTGTCGGGTCGTCGAACTCCTTGACCGTGTCCTTGGTGAACTCGGTGATGTCACGGACGACGCCGTTGGCCACCAGTGAAGGCAGCGACTGGTACTCGACCTTCGCGATGTCGGGCCCGTTGCCCGCCTGGTGCGCGGTGATCAGCTTGCTGACGAGCTGGTCACCGCCCGCGGGATTGGTGAGGGTGACGTGGATGTCCGGATGGGACTCGTTCCACTTCGCGACGACCTTGTCCATGTTGGGGTCCCAGCCCCAGTAGGCCAGCTCGACCTTGCCGGGCGCCGGGCTGGAGCACCCGGCGAGCAGCACCAGGGCGACCGCCATGAGTCCACGTCGACTCTTCATCCCACCATCTCCTCAGATGATCATCTCACCGTGCGGCCCAGACCAGGCCGCGGTGCGTCAGCTCCCGCACGGTCGGGTGTTCGAGGTCGGCCACCCGATGGCCGATCGCGGAGAAGAACAGCCGCCCCGCACCCCACCGCCGTGTCCACACCACCGGCATGCTGACCAGGCCGGGGCCGTGCCCGCCTGCGGACGGGGTGACCGCCGTGCGCGCGATGACGTCGTTGAGCGAATCGCTGAGCAGCCAATACTGCTCGGTACAGACCGTGAAGTCGCTCAGTCCGGCCACGATCGGATGCGGCGCGTCGATGGTCACCTCGTACTCGAGGAACTCCTCCGGGTGGAACAGGAAGAGCCCGCCGACCATCCGCAGATAGTCGGTGTTCGTGGTGAAGGTACCGACGATCCCGCCGTGCCAGCCGGCGAACCCTGTCCCCGCGTGCACGGCCCCGGTGAGCCCGGCCGCCTGTTCCTTCGTGAGTTCGCCCTGCGACCAGCACTGCACGATCAGATCGGTCCGTTTGAGCCGTTCGGCGTCGAGATAGACATCGAGGTCGTCCGCGATGTCCACTTCGAACCCCGCGGCGACGAGTCCGGGACGGAACAGCTCGGTCGTCTCGACCGGAGCGTGCCCCTCCCAGCCGCCGCGGACGATCAGCGCGGTCCTCATCTCGTCGCCCACCCCGGCAGGGTCAACGGGGTGCGCTGGAGTCCGATCCACTGGCGTTTGGTGAACCCGGCCAGCTGGTTCTCGGCGCCGTGCCGCGCGTGCGCGTCGTTGACGTGCACCTCCCCTGCCCGCAGTTGCTCGGCGACGGCCATGCCGCGCATGAGGTCCCGCGTGAAGACGGAGTTCATCAGCATCGGGAGACAGTTCGTCATCGCGATGGCCTCGGCTTCGGTGTCCACGACGGTGACCGGGATGACCGGGCCGAAGATCTCCTCGCGGAACGCGGGCATATCGGGTGTGACGTCGGCGAGCACGGTCGGCCGGTAGAACAGGCCCTCGTACTTGCCGCCGGTGACGAGCCGCGCGCCGCGCGCGAGTGACGGCTCGACGATCTCCCGGTGCAGGCGGTCGCGTTGCTTCTCGCTGATCAGCGGCCCGAGGTCGGGGTTCTCCAGCGGATCGCCGACGGTCAGCGACTCGGCCCGGCGCGTGACCGCGTCGAGGTACGCGCCGGCGACCTCGCGGACGACGATGTGCCTGCTCGCGCTGATACAGGTCTGCCCCTGGAATTCGAACGACGCGATCATCGCGCAGGCCGAGGCGAGGTCGAGGTCGGCGTCTTCGAGGATGACGAACGCGTTGCTGCCGCCGAGTTCGAGCCGCACATCGCGGCCTTTGGGTTGGATCGTCTCGCCGACTTCGCGGGAGCCGGTGAAGTCGAGCATGTCGAGACCCTGGTGTGCGGCAAGGGCTTTCCCCGCCTCGGGCCCGCCGGTGACGACGTTGAACACGCCGGATGGCAGCACCGCGTGGTGCGCGGCCTGCGCGAGCACCTGGCCGCCGATGGTCGGCGTGAGCTCGGCGGGTTTGAGCACCACGGTGTTGCCGAACGCCAGCGCGGGCGCGACGGCCCGCATCGCCAGGTTCATCGGGTAGTTCCACGGCGTGATCAGCCCGACGACACCGAGCGGAACCGTCCGCGACATCGACAGCTTGCCCGCCTTGTACGGCTGCAGCAGGTCGCCCGCGGTGCCGGTCGCCTGGACGACCGAGATCTCCAGCTGGCGGATGCTGGTGCCGACCTCATCCTCGGCCTTGCTCCGCACGCCACCGGTCTCGCGCATGCTCTGCTCGACGAGGTCTTCGTAGTTGTCGCTCAAGTACTGGGCGAATTCGCGCAGGTATCCGGCGCGCTCGGGCGCCCCCAGCGCGGCCCAGCCCGGCTGCGCGGCGCGCGCGGCCTCGACCGCGTCGTCGATGTCCGCGCCGTCCCCCAGCGCGAACTCCCCGATCCGGCGCGCGGTCGCCTTCTCCTCGACCACCCCGGTCCTGGCCGACCGCGCCGCCCTGAACTCCCCGCCGACGTAAAGCCCGGTGACTTTGTCCACGACTTAAGTTAAGTCACAATCCCGCCGCTCCGCAACGGTCAAAAAATCCCAATGTGGCATTCGTCAGCTTTGGTCTGACGAACGCCGCATTGGGGGGTCAAAAACTGACGAAAGCCGCATTGGGATTTTTTTCCCCGGGTCAGGCGAGGGGGTGGCCGCCGGTCGACAGGAGTTCGCCGATCGGCAGGGTGGCCGCGCCCAGTGCGACGGCCTCCTGGCCGAGCTGGCCGAGTTCGATCTCGGTCTGGCCGTACATGTAGTCGAGCGCGTGGCGGCGGACCGCGTCGCGGACGGCGGGGAGGATCGCGGGACCGAGGGTTTCGCCCGCCCAGCCGGAGAGGACCACGCGATCGGGGGCGAGGAGGTTGACCAGGTTGGAGATCCCGATGCCGAGGTATTCGGCGGTCGTGTCGAGCACGGTCGCCGCCGGGCCGGGTTCGGCGGCGCGGGTGACCAGTTCGACCAATCGGGATTCTGTGTCTGAGGCCCGCAGACGTGCGGCCCCCGGTAACGCTCGGTAACTACGCAGGATGGCCTCGGCGCCGACGTAGGCCTCCAGGCAGCCGCGCGAGCCGCACCGGCACGCGGCGCCGCCGACCTGGATGACCGTGTGGCCCCACTCGCTGGTCGTGCTGGTGATGCCGCCGCGGGAGTCCGAGGTCATGGCCGCGCCGATGCCGACACCGAGCAGCGCGATGATCGCCCGGTCCGCGCCCCGGCCGGCGCCGCGCCACATCTCCGCCTGGCCCAGCGTGCGGGCGCAGTTGTCGACGAACAGCGGTCCGTCGACGCCGGCGCGGACCATCGAGGTGAACGGCACACCCGACCAGCCCAAGGTCGGCGCGTGCACGAGACCACCGGGTTTGACCACGCCGGGCACGCCGATCCCGACGCCGAGCACCGGGCCCGGTACCTGCGCGATCACGTCCGCGATGCCGGAAATGGCCAGCGCCGCGAGCTTCTCCGGGTCGAGTTTGGCGTCGGCGATGGGGTACGTGGCGGTCGCGACGGTCGTCAGCGCGAAGTCGAAAAGCCCCGCCTGCAGATGCGTCTCGCCGATGTCCACCCCGACCACATGGCCGAACTCGGGCCGGACCCGCAACAATGTGCGGGGACGGCCACCGTCGGAGTCGATCGAACCGGCCTCGGCGACCAGGCCGTCCGCGACGAGATCGGACACGACATTGCTTACCGTGGCGGAACTAAGCCCCGACGCGCGCATCAGTTCCAGCCTGCTGCCTGGGCCGTGCAAGTACAGGTACGACAGCAGCGCGGCCCGGTTGTGGCGACGGAGGTCCCGCGTTGTCTGTTGCACCGCGCGAGTCACACCGGCGATTGTGCCAGACAGTAACCGGATCGGCTGAGGAATCAGCCTTAGTTCACTAGTTAATTCATGGCCACGAATTAGGCGATCAGGCATGCTGTCTCATATATGCCCGAAGCCGAGATGGGGAGCTCATGGCAGCGAAGCGCACCACAGTCCGGGACCTCCGGCGCCACAACCGGTCCCTGCTGCTGTCGAAGCTGTATTTCGACGGTCCGCTGAGCCGTCACGAACTCAGCCAGCTGACCGGGTTGAGCGCCGCCACGGTCAGCAACGTCACCGGTGAGCTCGCCGAAGAGCAGCTCATCGTCGAGGCCGGGCTGGTCGAATCGGACGGCGGGCGCCCCCGTGTGCTGCTGCGCGTCGATCCCGCGTACGGGCATGTGGCGGGCATCGACATCGGCGAGACCGGGGTCAAGGTCGAGCTGTTCGACCTGGCGATGAACCGGCTCGCCACGGTCGACCACGCGCTGCCGTCGTCGCGCCCGTCGCCGTCCTCGGTGGTCGCGCAGGTCGGCTCGGGATTGCGCGAGGTGCTCGCGGAGACCGGGGTCGACGAGTCGAGCCTGCTCGGCGTCGGCATCGGCGTGCCCGGCACGGTCGAGCACGGCGACGAGGTGCTGGTGCACGCGCCGACCGTCGGCTGGAACGACGTCGCGCTCGAAGACCTGCTGCGCGCCGAGGGCATCGAGTTCCCGCTGTACATCGACAACGGCGCGAAGACACAGGGCCAGGCCGAGATGTGGTTCGGCGCGGGCCGCGGCGCGCGGCACGCGGTGATACTGCTCATCGGCTCCGGCGTCGGCGCCGCGGTGATCACCGACGGCAACACCTACCGGGGTTCCACGAGCAGCGCGGGCGAATGGGGACACACGACGATCGCGTACGGCGGGCAGCTCTGCCGCTGCGGTTCGCACGGCTGCCTGGAGGCCTACGTCGGCGCCGCCGGGATATTGGAGCGCTACCGCAAGGCGCGCGGCGGCCGGACGGTTCCCGGCGTGGACGAGCCCGCGCAGCTGGAAAGTCTCGTCGCCGCCGCCGCGAAGTCCAAGTCTGCGGCACGCGTGCTGGAGGAGACCGCTGGCTACCTCGGCGCCGGGATCGCGAACCTGATCAACCTGTTCAACCCGGAGCGCATCGTGCTCGGCGGCTGGGCCGGGTTGACGATCGGTGAGGCGTCGCTGCCCGAGATCACGGAGTCGGCGAAGCGGCATTCGCTGGACCATCCGTTCAGCCAGACGTCGATCGAACTGGGTCAGCTCGGGCCGGACGCGGTGGCGATAGGAGCCGCCACGCTGCCCGTCGCGGCGTTGCTGGAGCAGGGCGCGGACACCCGGACGGGCGCGCACGGGAGCGCCGTCGCCTAGGGCGCGTTTCTCGGATCGGGCACGCGATAGCCGCGCCCTGGCGGCACCGCCAGGAACCACCTGGATCACGACTCTCACGCACCAGATCCGAGAAACACCCCCTAAGTCTTCACCTTTATTCGTGACTTAAAGTTAGTAGTTGTCTCCATGGTATGGACCATGGATACTCGTTTGTTGCCACGCGCAACAAACGAGAGGTGACAATGATGTCAACCCGACTCGGGCGGTTCGGCCTCCTGCTGGCGACTGCCGCTCTCCTCGTCCCCACGATCACCACAGCAGCGTCAGCGGGGCCCGCCGCCATCGAGGCCGCGACCTTCACCGACGACTTCAACGGCCCGGCGAACAGCGGGATCGACGGCTCGAAATGGCAGTTCGAGACCGGCGACAACGTGAACAACCACGAACGCCAGTGGTATACCTCCGGCACGAACAACGCCAAGCTCGACGGCCAGGGCAACCTGGTGATCACCGCCAAGAAAGAGAACCCCGGCAACTACAACTGCTGGTACGGCCGCTGCGAGTACACCTCCGCGCGGCTCTCGACGGCCGGCAAGTTCACCCAGACCTACGGCCACTACGAAGCACGGATGAAACTGCCGCGCGGCCAGGGCATGTGGCCCGCGTTCTGGATGCTGGGCAACGACATCGGCAGCGTCGGCTGGCCCACCAGCGGCGAGATCGACATCATGGAGAACGTCGGTTTCGAGCCGAACACCGTGCACGGCACGCTGCACGGCCCGGGTTACTCGGGCAGCGGCGGCATCGGCGCCGGATACAGCGGCCCCAACTTCTCCGACGGTTTCCACACCTTCGCGATCGACTGGGCGCCCAACAAGATCACCTGGTCCGTGGACGGCAACGTCTACCAGACCCGCACCCCCGCCGACCTCAACGGTAACCGCTGGGTCTTCGACCACCCCTTCTACCTCATCCTGAACCTGGCCGTCGGCGGTTACTGGCCCGGCGATCCCAATGGCAGCACCGTCTTCCCGCAACAGCTGGTCGTCGACTACGTGCACGTCACCACCAGCAACACCGGCTCCGGCAACACCGGGCCGATCACCGGGCTGGCCGGCAAGTGCGTCGACGTCGCGGGAGCCAACCCCGCCAACGGAACCGCCGTGCAACTGTATGACTGCAACGGTTCCGTCGCTCAACAGTGGACAGTCGGTGGCGGCGCGGTCAAAGCGCTCGGCAAATGCCTCGACGTGACCAGTGCCGGGACTGCCAACGGCACCCCGATCCAGCTCTACGACTGCAACGGCTCCGGTGCGCAACAGTGGACCGCGAACGGGTCCAAGCAACTGGTGAACTCCGGCTCCGGCCGGTGTCTCGACGTGACCGGCAACAACTCCGCCAACGGGACCAGACTCCAGATCTGGGATTGTGGCGGCGGCGCCAACCAGCAGTGGAACGTCCCCGGCGCGTCGCTGGCGACGACCGCGTCTGTCCAAGCAGGACCGACGGCGTCCCAGTTGCTCGCCAAAGTCTCCTCGTGCCAGCAGATCTCCAACGGCAAGTACGCCACCGACGAGGGCAACGCGGGCACCATTCCGGTCTGCAAGACGGGCAGCGCGGTCCACTTCACCGGCGACCTGGACATCGACTGCGACGGGGTCCGCACCACGCAGTGCAACGAGAACACCGACTGCTGCTTCTACAACGACACCGCTTTCCACACCTCCACCGACCAGCCGCTGAACGCCGCGCAGCTGCCTTATGTCGTGCTGCCGCAGCCTTCCGGCACCTGGGACTACCGCTCGCAGGGCATCGACGGCGGAGACGTGGTGGCCGTCATCTACGACAACAAGGTCGAATACGCGGTCGTCGGCGACACCGGACCGGCGGGCATCGCCGGTGAGGCCTCGTACGCGACGGCCGTCGACCTCGGCATCAACCCCGACCCGAAGAACGGTGGCACCGAAGGCCCGGTGACCTACATCGTGTTCCCCGGCTCGCGGGTGAACCCGATCGAGGACCACGGCAGGGCGATCTCGGTCGGTGAGCAGGCGGCCTCGCAGTTCGTCGGCGGCGGCACCCCGCCGACCGGCGGCGTCGGGCAGATCACCGGCTACGGCGGCAAGTGCGTCGATGTCGCGGGCGCCAACAGCGCCGACGGAACCGCCGTGCAGCTCTACGACTGCAACGGCACGAGCGCCCAGCAATGGACGGTCGGCGGCGGCGCGGTGAAGGCGCTCGGCAAGTGCCTCGCGGTGCCAGGCACCGCCAACGGAACCCAGGCACAGATCACCACCTGCAACGGTTCCGGCAGCCAGCAGTGGACGGCCAACTCGTCGCAACAGCTGGTCAACTCGGGCTCCGGCAAGTGCCTCGACGCCACCGGAGTCTCCTCGGCCAACGGCACCCGGCTGCAGATCTGGTCCTGCGGCTCCGGCGCCAACCAGAAGTGGACGGTCCCCGCCGCATGAAACGTCTTCTCCCCCTCCTCGCCGCGGCGCTGGTGGCCGGCGCGCTCTTCACCGTCCCGGCACAAGCCGCAGGCGAAAGCGTGAACATCTGGCTCACCACTACCGACGACGGCCGCGGCGTGCACGTCACCCGCGGCCTCCAGCAGCAGGCCTCGATCAACTTCTCGCCGGGCACCGGCTCCGGCGGGCAGACGATCAACGTCAACGAAAACACCAGATATCAGCAATTCGAAGGCGGCGGTGCGTCCTTTACGGACACCGCGGCCTGGCTCATGAAGTCCAGCGGAGCGCTCAGTCAGTCCACCCGCGACGACGTCATGCGCAAGCTGTTCGACCCGGGCACCGGCATCGGGCTGAGCTTCATCCGCAACCCGATGGCGTCTTCGGACCTCGCCAGGTTCAGCTACTCCTACGACGACCTTCCGGCAGGGCAGACCGACCCGAGCCTGAGCAAGTTCTCCATCCAGCACGATCTCGCCGACATCGTGCCGCTGACCAAACAGGCCAAGCAGCTCAATCCGGCGATGAAGATCATGGCCTCGCCGTGGAGCGCGCCGCCGTGGATGAAGGACAACGGCGATTTCAAGCTCGGCTGGCTCAAGGCGGAGTTCTACCAGGCGTACGCGCAGTATTTCGTGAAGTACATCCAAGCGTATGCGGGACAAGGGATCCCGATCGACTACGTGTCCGTCCAGAACGAGCCGACCTGCTGCGCGAGCTACCCGTCGATGAACTGGAACGGCTCGGGACTGGCGGCCTTCACGAAGTCGAACCTGCTGCCGTCGCTGCGCAACGCCGGTCTGCCCGCGAAGGTACTCGCGCTGGACTGGAACTGGGACAAGTACAACGACTTCGCCGCGCAGACGGTGAACGACGCGTCGATCCGCAACGACCCGAACTTCGGCGGGATGGCGTGGCACGGCTATGGCGGCGACGTCAACCAGCAGACCGTGGTGCACAACCAGTATCCGTCGATGAACGCGTACAGCACCGAGCACTCCGGCGGGACCTGGGTTTCGAACCAGCACGCCGAGGACATGCTCAACATCGTCGACTACACGCGGAACTGGAGCCGCAGCTTCGTCAAGTGGAGCCTGGCGCTGGACCAGGATATGAACCCGCACAACGGCGGCTGTGACGTCTGCACCGGGTTCATCACCGTCCACAATGGAGACGCCAGGCACGGGCAGGTCGACTACACCGTCGAGTACTACACGATGGGCCACCTGACCAAGTTCGTGAAGCCGGGCGCGTACCGGATCGAGTCGAACGACACGGCCGTGCGCAACGTCGCGTGGAAGAACCCCGACGGTTCGAAGGCGCTGATCGCCTACAACCCCGGCGCGGGCGCGCAGAACGTGCGGGTCAACTGGGGCAACCAGTCGTTCACGTACAACCTGCCTGCCAAGACGTCGGCGACGTTCACCTGGAACGGCACGCAGGGTGACGGCGGCGGTGGCAAGACCGGGCCGATCACCGGGCTCGCCGGAAAGTGCGTCGACGTCGCGGGCGCCAACCCCGCCAACGGCACCGCCGTGCAGCTCTACGACTGCAACGGCAGCGGCGCGCAGCAATGGACCGTCGGCACCGACGGCACCATCCGCGCGCTCGGCAAGTGCCTCGATGTGACCGGTCAGTCCACAGCGGACGGCGCGCAGCTGCAGCTATGGGACTGCGCGGGCGGCGGTAACCAGAGATGGACGGCCAACGGGTCGAAACAGCTGGTCGGTGCCGGCTCCGGCAAGTGCCTGGACGTCACCGGCAACAACTCCGCCAACGGCACCCGCCTGCAGATCTGGACCTGTGGCGGCGGCGCCAACCAGCAGTGGAACCTCCCAGCCTGAAGGAGTTCACCATGCGTAAGATCTTCGCGCTGCTAGGCGGCGCGGCCATCCTCACCTCGCTCTTCGCCGTTCCCGCGCAAGCGGCGACCGGCGCGATCACCGGCCTGGCCGGGAAATGCGTCGACATCGCGGCGGCCAGCAGCGCCAACGGCACCGCGATCCAGCTCTACGACTGCAACGGCACCGGCGCGCAGACCTGGAGCACCAACGCCGACGGGTCGTTGCAGGCACTCGGGAAGTGTCTCGACGTGACCGGCGCGTCGACCGCGGACGGCGCGCAGATCCAGTTGTACGACTGCAACGGGACCGGCGCGCAGAAGTGGTCGGCGAACGCGGCCAAGCAGCTCGTGAACACCGGCTCCGGCAAGTGTCTCGACGTCACCGGCAACAACTCCGCCAACGGGACGCGGCTGCAGATCTGGACCTGCGGCGGCGGCGCCAACCAGCAGTGGAACCTGCCGACCGGCACGACCGTGCCGCCGGGCCCCGGCGCCATGGCCGTCGCGCCGTACCTCTACAACGGCTGGGGCAACCCGCCGAGCCCGACCACGATCATGCAGGCCACCGGCGTCAAGTGGTTCACACTCGCGTTCGTGCTGTCCAACGGCTACTGCAACCCGCAGTGGGACGGCGGCCGCGCGCTCACCGGCGGCGTCGACCAGAACACGGTCAACACCATCCGTGCCGCTGGCGGCGACGTCATCCCGTCGTTCGGCGGCTACAGCGGCAACAAGCTGGAGTCGTCGTGCGGCAGCGCGGGCGAGCTGGCGGCGGCGTACCAGAAGGTGATCAACGGCTTGGGCTTCAAGGCGATCGACCTCGATCTGGAGGCCGACGCGTACTCGAACCCGACCGTGCAGCAGCGCACGATCGACGCGCTGAAGACCATCAGGGCCAACAACCCCGGCATCAAGCTGTACTTCACGATCGGCACCGGCCAGAGCGGGCCGGACACCAGCCTGATCAACCGGGCCGCGGCCTCGGGGCTGACCTTGGACGGCTGGACGATCATGCCGTTCGACTTCGGCGGCGCGGGCCAGAACATGGGCAACCTGACCGTTCAAGCCGCGGAAGGGCTCAAGAACGCGGTCAAGAACGCCTACGGGTACAGCGATGACCAGGCCTACCGGCACAGCGGGATCTCGTCGATGAACGGCATCACCGACGTCAACGAGACGGTGACGCTCAACGACTTCCGCACGATCCTGAACTACGCCAACGCACACCACCTGGCGCGGCTGACGTTCTGGTCGACCAACCGGGACCGCCCGTGCCCGGCCGGCTATCCGAACAACGACACCTGCTCCGGTGTTGCCCAGCAGAACTGGGACTTCACCCGCATCTTCGCGCAGTACGCGGGCTGACACCCACAAGCTCGTGCGCGTTGCGGGCGGTCAGAACCGCCCGCAACGCGCACGAGTCCTTAAAGTGGCCCCAATGGGGTGGGACGGG
>NZ_JBHWEB010000004.1:130592-188509 GCF_042734395.1 Amycolatopsis sp. NPDC059657
CTTGGACCGGCGCTTCCGAGCCTCGCCCGTGAGGGGGGGCGGGCGGCCGCCCCCCACCCCCACCACACGGGCCCACGAGTCCTTAAAGTGGCACCATGCTGGTGGTACTCGGTGGTTACGGTGAAGTCGGCTCGGCCGCGGTCAAGACCCTGACCACCTGGTATCCCGGCGAGGTCGTCATCGCGGGACGCGATGCGGCGAAGTGCGCCGAACTCGCCCAGGCCACCGGGGCCATCGCACGTCCGGCCGACGTCACCGGCGACCTCGACGAGGTACTCGCCGGAGCGACCGTCGCGATCATGTGCGTCGAACGCGACAACGAACGTGTCGCCCGCGCGTGTCTCGACAAGGGCATCCACTACGTCGACGTCAGCGCGTCACCCGACGTGCTGGACGCGCTCAGCGCACTCGAACCGGGCAAGGCCACCGCCATGCTCGCGGTGGGGGTGGCGCCGGGCCTGTCGACCTTGCTCGCCCAGCGCGTACTGGCCGCGTTGCCCTCGGCGACGCACGTCGACGTGACGATCCAGCTCGGGCTCGGCGAACACCACGGCGACGACGCCGTCCGCTGGACCGTCGGCACGCTGGCCACGGCCAAGGCCCGCGGGCGGATCCACCCCGTGCTGCCCAGCTTCGGCAAGCGGACCGCGTTCGCGTTCCCGTTCGCCGGGCACGACCACCTCGGCGTGCCGGTGACCACGTATTTGTGCTTCGACTCCGCATTGGCCACGAGAGCGTTGTTCGGATTGCGCGCACTCGGCGTGTTCGCGCTGGCCAGACGCCTGCGCGCGGAAAGGCTCGCGGCCTCGGCGCTGTCCGCCTTCCACTTCGGCACCGCCGACTTCGTCGTCCAGGCGGAGGCGGTGTCCGGCACACGGCGGATCGGCAACGCCGTCAGCGGTAATGGCCAGGGCCAGGCCACCGGGGTCATCGCCGCGCTCGTCGCCAGGCAGCTCCGCGAGGGCGAGCACGAGCCGGGCATCCGCTATCCGGCTTATTCGGATGATGTGATCGGGCGGCTGGGCCAGCATGGCATGACCGACCACGGGCTGAGGGAAGTCGAATGAACATCTGGCAGGACCGTTTCGACGGCGCCCAGCGCTTCCTGTCCGGTCATCGGCGCCGGACCAGCCGCGAATGGCTGACGCACCTCGCGGACGCGCCGGGCGCCGACGAGTCACCGGACATGTACAACGAGGGCCCCGCGCTCCAGCGCCTCGAAACCGACATGGCGCTGCTACTCGGCAAGCCCAAAGCCCGGTTCGTGGTCAAAGCCGTCATGGCCCAGCAGGCGCTCCTGCGGGTGTGGACCGAACGCACCGGGCATCGCACGGTCGCGCTCCACTCACTCAGCCACATCGAACGCGACGAGGACGACGGCTACCGGCGGCTGCACGGCCTGCGTGGCGTCACACTCGGCAGCACCGGCCCGTTCACCGTCGACGACCTGCGGAAGGTCAACCAGCCGCTCGGGGTCGTCACCGTCGAACTGCCGATCAGCATGGGCGGGCACCAGCTGCCGGCCTGGGACGAGCTGACCGCCATCTCGCGGTGGTGCCGCGAGAACCGCGTCCCGCTGCACTTCGACGGCGCGCGCCTGTGGGAGAGCGCGCCGTATTACGGGAAGTCGCTCGCCGAGGTCGCCGCGCTCGCCGATTCGGTGTACGTGTCGTTCTACAAGACGATCGGCGGGCTCGCGGGCTGTGTGATCGCGGGCGACGAGGACGTCATCGACGAAACCGTCCCATGGACGTCCCGGCACGGCGGCAACGTCTTCACCGTGTTCCCGTACGTGCTCGCCGCGCGCGAAGGGCTGCGCACGCGGCTGCCCAAGATCGACGGCTACCGCTCGCGCGCGCGAAGCCTCGCCGACGCGATCGCCCAGGTCCCCGGGGTCTCGGTCACGCCGAATCCCCCGCACACCAACGCGTTCCGGGTCTTCCTGCCCGGCACGCCCGAGCAGCTCACCGAGGCACACCGCGCGCTCGTCGACGCCGAGGCCGTCTGGCTGTTCAACGCCTTCGAAGCGACCGGTGTCCCGGGGCTGAGCCAGACCGGGGTCACGGTCGGCGACGCGACCGAGGAACTCACCGACGAAGAGGTCGCCAGGCTGATCGGGCTACTCGTCGCGAAGCTCTGACGGCCTTCACGACTCCTCGGCCGGCTCCAGCTTCGCGTAGGCGTCGACGAGCTGGCGTTCGGCGTCGTTGAGGTACGACGAGAGCAGCGCTGCGGCACCAGGGCCTTCGCCCTTCCCGATGAACTCGAGGATGTCGTGGTTGCGCGGCAGATAGCGCTCGTGGAACCGGCGAGGGTCGGCCATCTGCTGGAAGACGAGCCGCAGCTCGGCGGAGAGCACGGTCATCAGCTCGTTGACCCGCTCGCTGTGCGCGAGCGACGCGACCGCGCCGTGGAAGTGGATGTTCGCCGTGCCGAGATCGCGCCAGCGCTCTTCGCGGGCGGCGAGGTCACCGTCGGCGACCGCTTTGGCAAGCGTCTCGTACTCGGCGGGGCGCTTGGTGAGCACTTGGACCGCCGAGCATTCGATGAGCCTGCGCACGCGGTAGATGTCGCGGACGTCTTCGACCGTCGGCTTGCGCACCGAGACGCCGCGGTTGAGCTCATGGGTGAGCAGCCGCTGATGCGTGAGCAGGCGAAAAGCCTCGCGCAAGGTGTTGCGGGAGACGCCGAGCGCGGTGCCGATGTCGAGCTCGGACAGCCGCTCGCCCGGTTTGAAGAAGCCCTCCGCGATGCGCGTGCCGAGGATGTCCGCGACGCGCTGCGCCGTGCTGGTGCGGCCCAAGAGGGCCCGGTCGGCCGCTAGCCCGTCATCGGCGGTGATCACCTTGTCATCTTACTCAACATGAGCCTCTGTCACCATGAGGACAAGAGTCTTGTGGAATTGTTCAACAATCATCTACGGTGTGAGCCATGCCACGATGAGGTCCTCTTCGAAGCGAGGTGCTGATGAACGCGATAGCAGCCACAGACGAAGACACCCGGCCGTTCGCCTGGTACCGCACGCTCAGCCCGCGCGGCCGCCGCGCGTTCGCCGGCGCGTTCGGCGGGTATGGGCTGGACTCCTACGACTACTGGGTGCTGCCGTTCAGCATCGGCGCGATCATCGCCTACTTCCACATCTCGACCGGGACCGGCGGCCTGCTCGGCACCGTCACGCTGGTGGTCTCCGCGATCGGCGGCGCGGGCGCGGGCATACTCGCCGACCGCATCGGCCGCGTCCGCACCCTGCAGCTGACCGTCGCTACGTACACCCTCTTCACCGTCCTCTGCGGATTCGCGCCCAACTTCGAAACACTGCTCGTGCTGCGCGGCCTGCAGGGTCTCGGCTTCGGCGGCGAATGGGCGGCCGGCGCGATCCTGATCGCCGAATACGCCAAGCCGAAGTTCCGCGGCCGGACCGTCGCCTTCGTGCAGAGCTCGTGGGCGGTCGGCTGGGGCCTGCTGGTCTTCGTGCAGACGATCGTGTTCACCGCCGCGCCGGACGACATCGCCTGGCGGATCCTGTTCTGGACCGGTGTCATCCCCGCGCTGCTCGTCCTGTGGGTCCGCCGCAACGTCCAAGACGCCGACGAGGCCACCGAACGACGCGAACGGTCCGCTTCGAAAGGTTCGTTCACCGCGATCTTCAAAGGCGACCTGCTCCGCACCACGCTGTTCGCGGCGCTGCTGTCCACCGGTGTCCAGGGCGGCTACTACACGCTCGCGACCTGGCTGCCGACCTACCTCAAGAAGACCCGCGAGCTGACGGTCATCAACAGCACCGGCTACTACGCGGTGCTCATCGCGGGCGCGTTCATCGGTTACGTCTGCGGTGGCTATCTCACGGACCTTTTGGGCCGCAAGAAGAACATCTGGATCTTCGCGGTCCTCTCGGCCGTGCTGATCTTCGCGTACACCCAGGTTCCGCACGGCGCGAACGGCCTGATCCTGGTGCTGAGCTTCCCGCTCGGCTTCTCGATGTCGGCGATCTTCGCTGGCTTCGGCTCGTTCCTCGCGGAGCTTTACCCGACCGAGGTGCGCGGCACCGGGCAGGGCTTCACCTACAACTTCGGCCGGGCGATCGGCGCGATCTTCCCTACCGTGGTGGGTTTCTACGGCGTCGGCGGCGCGCTCGTGCTCGGCGCGGTCGGCTACGGCATCGCCGCGCTCGCGTTGTTCGGACTGCCGGAGACCCGCGGACGCGCACTCACGTAGAGGAGTTGACATGACCACGATGCAGGACCCGTCGACGCTCACCCCGGCCGCAGCTCGTGCGTTGTTCCGCTCCGGCCGGACCAGGCCGACCGCGGGCTGGGCCACCGGGTTCACCCAGACCAACCTGATCGCCGTGCCCGAGAACTGGGCCTACGACATGCTCCTGTTCTGCCAGCGCAACCCGAAACCCTGCCCGGTGCTCGACGTCAGCGAACCCGGCGACCCGACGACCGAGCTCGCGCCCGGCGCCGACCTCCGATCCGATCTGCCGCTCTATCGGGTGTGGGAGAACGGTCAGCTCGCGGGCGAGGTGTCGGACGTCAGCGGGCTGTGGCGGACCGATCTGGTCGCGTTCTCGATCGGGTGCAGCTTCACGTTCGAGACCGCGCTGGCCGAAGCCGGAATCCCGCTGCGGCACGTCGATCAAGGCCGCAACGTTGCGATGTACGTGACGAACGTCGAGTGCAGGCCTGCCGGAAGGCTGCACGGGCCGATGGTGGTCTCGATGCGGCAGATCCCGGCGGACCGGGTCGAGGACGCGACCAGGATCAGCGCCGCGATGCCCGCGGTGCACGGCGCACCCGTGCATGTTGGCGATCCGGCCCGGCTGGGTATCCAAGACCTGGGGCGGCCGGACTTCGGCGACCCGGTCGACGCGGAACCCGGTGATGTGCCGATGTTCTGGGCCTGCGGCGTGACACCCCAGGCCGCGCTGATGGCGTCGCGGCCGCCGTTCGCGATTACGCACGCGCCAGGGCACATGTTCGTTTCCGACCGGCGAGACTCGGATTATCGGGTGGTGTGAATGGACCTCAACAGTGATCTAGGCGAGGGCTTCGGGGCTTGGAGGATGGGCGACGACGAGGCGATGCTGGACATCGTCTCCAGCGCCAACATCGCCTGCGGCTTCCACGCGGGCGACCCGAGCGTGATGCGCCGGGTCTGCGAGCAGGCGGCGGAGCGCGGGGTCACGATCGGCGCGCATGTCGGGTACCGCGACCTCGCGGGGTTCGGCAGGCGCGCGCTCGACATCGCGCCGGACGATCTCACCAACGAGGTGATGTACCAGATCGGCGCGCTCGACACGTTCGCGATCGCGGCGGGATCCGGCGTGAAATACGTGAAGCCGCACGGCGCGCTGTACAACACGGCCACCGTGGACAGCGCGCAGGCGGCGGCCGTGCTCGACGGGATCCGGCGGTACGGCACCGATCTGGCGGTGCTGTGCCTGCCGGGCTCCGAGCTGGAACGGCTGGCGCCGGAGTTCGGGCTGACCGCGGTCGCCGAGGCGTTCGCGGACCGCGCGTACACCCCGGCGGGCACCCTGGTGTCACGCCAGGAACCCGGCGCGGTGGTGCACGATCCCGATCTCGTCGCGAAACGGGCGGTCACCATGGCGACCGCAGGCGAGGTCGAGACGGCCGAAGGCGTGCTCAAACTCGAACCGGCGTCGTTGTGCGTGCACGGCGACACCCCCGGCGCGGTCGAACTGGCCCGCCGGATCCGCGAAGGCCTGGTGTCCGCCGGTGTCCCGATCGGATCGTTCGCCTGATGCGCATCCTGCGTTATGGGGCACGGGCCGCGCTGGTCGACTTCGACCGGATCGAAGAGGTGCTAGGCCTGCAGGCCGCCATCGACGGCGAGCCGCCTGCCGGTCTCGTCGAACTCGTGCCGGCGGCCCGCACGATCCTGCTGCGCTACGACCCGGACCGCACGAGTTTCGAACGGCTCTGCGACACGGTCCAGCAGTACTCGTTCACCGAGGCCGACCGTTCGGCCGGACACGAGGTCACCGTGCCCGTGACCTACGACGGTGAAGATCTCGCTTACGTGGCAACGGAAACCGGCTTCAGCGTGCGTGAGGTGATCGCGCGGCACATCGGCGGCGCGTACACGGTCGCCTTTTGCGGGTTCGCGCCCGGTTTCGGGTACCTGACCGGGCTCGACCCCGCGTTGCGGCTGCCTCGCCGCCGGACCCCGCGCACCCGTGTGCCCGCCGGTTCGGTCGCCATCGCGGACGAATACACCGCCATCTATCCGAACGAGTCACCCGGCGGCTGGCAGCTGCTCGGGCACACGGCGCTCGCGATCTGGGATGTCGACCGCGACCCGCCGCAGCTGCTCGCGCCCGGCACCAAGGTCCGGTTCCATGAAGTTTGAGGTCCTCGCGCCCGGTCCGCAGACCACCGTCCAGGATCTGGGGCGGCCCGGTCTCGCCGCTCTGGGCGTCGGCCGAGCGGGTGCGGCCGACCGGGCGTCCTTGCGCCTGGCCAACCGCCTGGTCGGGAACCCCGAGTCGCACGCGGCGCTCGAAGTGACCTTTGGCGGGCTTCGCGTGCGCTTTTCGGAGGACACCTGGGTGGCCGTCACGGGTGCCGCTTGCGTGGTGCGCGGCGGCCGGTCACCGGGACTGGGTGTGCCGATTCTGGTGCGAGCTGGAGAAGACTTTTCGCTTGACGCGCCTTCTCAAGGCTTACGAAACTACGTCGCCGTGCGAGGTGGCGTAGAAGTCGCGCCGGTACTGGGTTCCCGTTCGACGGACACGCTCGCCAAACTCGGCCCTCCCGCGCTGACCGCGGGTATGACGGTGCCGATCGGCCGCGGAACACTGGCCTTTCCGGCCGTGGATTTGGCTCCACAGCGAGCTTTTCCGGACCAATTGGTGCTGCATGTGACCCCAGGCCCGCGCTGGGATTGGTTCGTCCCCGGCACTTTGGCCCAGTTGGCCTCCGCTCCGTTCCAAGTGACCTCCGACGTGAGCCGCGTCGGTGTCCGGCTGGCCGGGCCGTCCCTTGTCCGCGCCAACGACGCGGAACTGCCGCCTGAGGCCGCCGTCCCCGGCGCGCTGCAGGTGCCACCGGCGGGCAACCCGATCCTGTTCCTTGCCGATCACCCCGTGACCGGCGGCTATCCGGTGGTCGCCGTGGTGGACGAAGCCGACGTCGACCTCGCCGCGCAGGCCAGGCCCGGCCAGAGCGTGCGGTTCGTGCTCAGAAACCGGATACCCGGAGCGTGATGTTCAGCCTGCCGCTCAGGTCCAGCCCGGGATCTCCGTGGTCAGGCACCGTCTTCGTGACGCCGTGAAACGCGAGCCGCGACGGCCCGCCGAACACGAACAAGTCGCCCGAGCGCAGCTCGACGTCCGTCCAGGGCCGTCCCCTGTTCTCGGTGTTCCCGAACCGGAACACGCACGCGTCGCCCAGGCTCAGCGACACCACGGGCTCCAGGCTCGCTTCGTCCTTGTCCTGGTGCAGGCCCATTTTCGCGGCGCTGTCGTAATGATTGATCAACGCGATGTCCGGCCGGTATGCGACAGCCGTGCCGTAGGCGTCGGACACCGCCCGCTGCCCCAGCTCGGCGAGCCAGTCCGGGAAAGGCGTGACGGGCGCGCCGTTCACGTCGTCGATGGTCTTCGAGTACTTGTACGGGTACCAGTGCCAGCCGAGGCAGACCGTTCGCACCGACATCACCCCGCCGTTGGGTAACCGCGCGGCCCGAAACCCCGCGTTCGGCGTCGCCCATTCCCGGCAGGCGGCGACCAGCCGTCGCCGGGTCTCCAGGTCCAGCCAGTCCGGGACGTGCACCGCGCCGGGCGCGACCTCGGCGCGGGGCCGCGGGATGAGGTCCATGTCCTGAAATTACCCTCGAAGCCACTCAACCTTTCCAGGGACCGCTCGGTCTAGGGGAGGTCTGGGTACGAAGGGGGCAGCTGTGCGGCAGGTCGATCAACGGTTCGAAGAGTTCGTGCTCCGGCACTACAACGAGCTGTTCCGGTACGCGATGATCCTGTGCGGCGATCGCGGCGACGCCGAGGATCTCGTGCACGACGCGCTCCTGAAACTGGTCCGCCACCTGCGCAGGCTCGATATCGAATACGAACGCGCGTACGCACGCAAGGCCGTCTTCAACCTCTTCCTCAGTGGCAAGCGGCGCAAGCTCAAGGAGTTCCTCGGCGACAAGCGCCACCCCGTCGAGCCGGACATGGCGCCGAACGTGGCACTGCGCGACGAGATGCTCGCCTTGCTGCTCACCCTGCCCAAGCGTGAACGCGCCGTGATCACCGCCCGCTTCTACCTCGACCTGTCCGAAGCGGACACCGCCGCGCTGCTCGGCTGCAGCACCGGGACGGTGAAGTCATCGACCAGCCGAGGGCTGGCCAAGCTCCGCAAACTGCACACCGAGGTGACGATATGAACGACTTTTCCCATGAGGTCCGCGCCAGGCTCGCCACCGCCACCCTGCCGTCGCCGGACGAGGATCAGGCCGCGCGCGCGGTCCGCGGCGTGCTCCGCGCCCGCGACAAGCGTCGGCAACGCCTGGCCGTCACAGCGGTCGCGGCCGTCGTGCTCGCCGGGGGCGGCTTGACCGCGGTTATGCAGACAAGCGCTCCACCGGGCATTGCCCCGCCGGCCTCGAACGTGCTGGCGGAGTCGATGTCCTGGCCTCAGCGCGGCGCGCTGATCGGCGACACCGAGCTGGTCGACCGCTCGGCCGAGGCCTGGCGTCAAGCGTTCCCCCAGGATCGCGCGTCGAACTCACCGGTGCTCTTCGCCGGTCCCGCGGGCAACGCGACGGGGCAGAAAGCGGACATCGTCGTGCTGCGAGGCACCGATGAACAGGGCCGCACAGTCGTCGCCTTCGCCACCACGTCGCTCACCGACCTGAAACCGGATCGCTCGAAAATGAAGATCCGCGCACGCCAGGTACTCGACAAGCCGCTGGACTCGGTCCCACTGGTCGGCTTCGTGACCACGATGCCGTTGGGCAACGAACAGTTCAACTCCAGCTTCGCCTTCGCGCTGACCGCGGCAGGCGTCAACGACGCCAGGATCGTGTCTTCCATCGACGATGGCCCCGCCACACCCATGGTGGACGGCGCGTTCTCCGTGGCGATGCGGCAAGGCGCCGGTAGGTGGAACACCGCGGCGCTGCTCCGCGGTCGCGGCACGTTCGAGCTCGCCTCGGGTGTCAGCGACGTTGTAGCCCGCGACATCAAAGTGGTCAAAAACGGCACCAAGCTGACCATCGACGGGCAAGCGGCCATCGGCGACTTGATCGTGACGAAACGGGGAGTCGTGGGCCTCGTGACACCAGGCGGTGTCATCGACACGAATCTCGATCACCTCAACGACCTGCAGGCCGTCGACGGCACCTTCGACGGGACCAGCTACCAGCCCGAGCCGGGCAAGAATCCGACCGACGGCGCCCATCTGGTGCTCGACCACTTCGGCAGCGCACTGGTCAAGATCAGCGTCGGCACCATCCACTGGGAAGCAGGCGCCTGGCAGGTCACCCGCAGCCAGCCCGTACCTGACGGAGTCGAGGACGCGATGGTGATCAAGCGGTGAACTTTTATCACGATGTGAAGGAAGTCTGCTAGTTTGCGCCCATGGCCTCCGAACTGCCGAAATCCCAGCTTTCAGTCACCATTGTGGACACCATCGAGCACCTCAAGGGCACGCATGCCGGCTACCGTCGCGCCCACGCGCGCGGGGTCTGTTACGACGCCACGTTCACCCCGACCGGCGAGGCGGGCCCGCTCACCACGGCGGCCCACCTGCAGGGCGAACCGGTCAGCGCGACCGTGCGGTTCTCGCACACCGACACCAACCCGCACGTGCCCGACGGTGACCGGGCCGTGCGCGGGTTCGCCACGAAGTTCCACCTGGCGGACGGCACGAACACCGACCTGATCACGGTGAACCTCGACCGGTTCGTCGCGTCGACCCCGGAGTCCTTTCTCGAGCTGCTGCACGCGGCCGAGCCGGATGCCGCGACCGGAGCGCCCGATTTGGACAACATCAAGGCGCATGTGGGCGCCCATCCGGAAGCCGGGCCAGGTCTCGCGGCCGCGGCCGTCGTCGGCATCCCGGTCAGCTATGCCGCCACGACCTACTGGGCCATTCACGCCTTCTTCTGGCGGAACGCCGACGGCGTCGCCCGCCCGGTCAAGTACCGCTGGGAGCCGGACCTCGACCCCGCGAACGCCGAGGACACCACGAACTGGTCGGCCGAGCACCTCGCCGAAGAACTGGCCGAACGCCTCAAGTCCGGCCCTGCCGGATTCAGGCTGATCGTCCAGCTCGGCGAAGAGGGCGACAACACCGACGACTCCACGCAGGTTTGGCCCGCGGAGCGGACCGAAATCGTCGCGGGGCATCTGTCGATCACCGGCGAGGCGGCCGACCAGGAGCACTGGCAGAACCAGGTCTTCGACCCGACCTTGCTCACCCCCGGCATCGAGGCCTCCGACGACCCGGTCCTCGCCGCGCGCAGCACGATCTACGCGGTCTCCTACGACCGGCGCGTGCACAAGCGCTGACGAATCCAGGGTTCCGGCCGAGTTAGCGGGTTTCGACCTTGCGCCTGACCTCGGCCGGATCACGGGGGCTCTCGATGACCCGGTGACCACGGAAAGTGACGCCCGCCTGGCGAATCGTGAGAAGAATCCGGTTCAGCAGCTCACGCTCGGAATTCTTTGTCACCACGCGCCGGACATTAGCATTGTCCGTACCGAAAACACAGTTTCCTGCTGGTTGGAAATGTTTCCTCACCGCGCGTTAAGAGAAAATTCCACCACTGTCACGCCAGCTTGGGCCGGAATTGGATCATTCATCGCGACCAGCGCGGCCGGCACGTCGTCGAGCCCGATGCGTTTGCCGATCATCCTGGTGAGATCGATTCCCGAATCGGCCACCACGCGCAGCATCTCCGGATATTCGTGCGCCTGCAGGCCGTGCGTGCCGATGATCTGCAATTCACCGCCGATCACCCTGTGCATCGGGATCGGCGCGATCCCCTGCGCCGGTGGCATCAACCCGACCTGCACGTGCTTACCGCGTTTGCGCAGGCTGCCCACGCTCGCCGCACAGGTCGACGGCGTGCCGACGCAGTCGAGCGAGACATGCGCGCCGCCGCCGGTGATCGTGCGGACGGTCTCGGCGACCGCCTCCGGCCCGTCGAACTCACCCGCGTCGACGGCCGCGACCGCGCCGAGACTCATCGCGAGCGCACGCGCGTCGGCCGACAGGTCCACGGCGACCACTCGCGCACCCGCGGCGACCGCGAGCATCACCGACGAGATCCCGGCGCCGCCGCAGCCGTAGACCGCCACCCACTGGCCGGCCTGCAGCGCGCCGTGGCGCAGCACCGCGCGGAAAGCGGTGCCGAACCGGCAGCCGAGCGCGGCCGCCTCGGCCGAGCTGAGCGATTCGGGCAGCGCGACCAGGTTGACCTCGGCGAAGTCGATCGCGACGCGCTCGGCGAACGAACCCCAGTGGGTGGCGCCCGGCTGGAACTCGCGGTCGCAGATCTGCTGGTTGCCGCTCGCGCACTGCGCACACGAGCCGCACGCGCAGACGAACGGCACGGTCACGCGATCGCCGATCCGCCAGTCGCGCACGCCTTCACCGAGCTCGACGATCCGCCCCGCCAGCTCGTGGCCGGCGACATGCGGGAGCACGACGGCGGCGTCATGACCGAGCCAGGAGTGCCAGTCGCTGCGGCACACCCCGGTCGCCTCGACCGCGATGACCACCCCGCCCGGCGCGGCGACCGGCTCGGGCACCTCCCGCACCGTGGGCAGCACACCGAACTCTTCGAAGACAACTGCCCGCACCGCGCTCCCCTTCTCAGGCCTGATCGAGCCCTATCCTGCCTTGGTGCGCGGGAGCGACAGGAGATGGGTGAGCGACCCTGGCGGAACCTCCAAAACCTCTTCCAGATGATCGAGCACGAGCAGTGATTCCGCCCGCTCCGGACGGCACCGGCCCGACTGCCAGTGACTGAGCGTGGCGAGACTGATGGATACGCCGCGCCCCCGCAGCCGGTACCTGATGCGGTCCAGCCCGAGCCCCCTGGCGCGGATCGCGGCGCGCAGCGCCGCTTCGAATGGACCGGATTCGAGCAGTCGCTCGAAGTCGGATCCCGTGGCCCCCCGGTCGATGATGTGCGTTCGCTGACCGGTCATGTTCGCTCCCAAAAGAACAAGCTGGGCCATGCAGCGTAGGCGTGTCTTTGCTTGATCGCCAGGGTCTTGCGACCCGTGATCAGTTCCCTACCAGCCGCTCCACAATGGGCGCGAACTGTTCCAGGTAGCCGGAATTGACGGTGATATAGGAAATCCCCCACTGGGCGCGCCACCGGCGAAGCGTGTCCGCGGCGTGATCCGGATCTTCCGGGAGCACCGAAACCGCACCGGACCCGGCCAGCTCTTGAACATCGATACCGTACTGCTTCAGCCAGGGCGCCGGTTTCCCGGCGACCGCGGTGAGATTCATCGCCAGCTCGACGTCACGGTCCGATTCGAAACTGTCCACAATAGACTTCGCATCGGCCTCGGTGGTCTGCGGACGCCACGCGAAACTGAGCGTGTCGGCCTCACGCGCGGCCAGCGCGAGCATCTTCGGACGGCTGCCGGCGAGCAGCAGCCGGGGTCCGGGCGCGTGCTCCCTGAGGTAGTCGATCGTCTCGCTCAGCCGCGCCAGCCTCTTTGCGGGAGAAGGGAATTCCCCGCCGAGCGCGACGGAACGCTCACCGGCACCGGGGTGCCCGACGCCGAGCCCGAGCTCGAACCGGCCGGCCGTGATGTCGTGCAGGCTCTTGACCTGCCAGGCCAGCTGCCGCCGATCACGGTACGGATCGGCGAGCACGAAGGTGCCGAGCTTGAGCGTGCTGGTGACCGCGGCGGCGGCCGAGAGCAAGGTCAGCGGGTCGGCGTCGACGACCGGATCGGTCGCCAGGAAGGTGTCGAATCCGAGGTCTTCGGCCTGCTTCGCAAGCCCGGTCCAGGTGGGGAGGTCACGTGCCATCCCGGCGACGATCCCGAAGCGGAAAGGTTTCATGCCCCCATGGTGGTCAGCACAGCGCGTAACCACATCCGCCCGGCTACGACACTCGCGCGTACGCCCGCTAGCGCAACGCCACGCTGAGTGCCTGCGCGATCTCCTTGCCGATGGCGTGCGTCGCCGCGTCCGGCGGCGACCCGACCTTGACCACCATCGGGCCGCCGAACGGCTGCCGCTCGACGACCTCGATCCGCTCACCCAGCCCGATCGCGTGCTCGGTCAGGTAGCGCAGCAGCTCGGGGTCGGTGTCCCAGACCCGCACGATCTCCCCGACGGCGCCGGGCGGCAGGTCGTCGAGGATGCGCATCGGCAGTTCCTCGACGCTCCCGTCCTCATCCGGGATCGGGTCCCCGTGCGGGTCACGCACGGGATTGCCGAGCTTGGCCGCGATCCGCTCGACCAGCCGGTCGGAGACGGCGTGCTCCAGCGCGTCGGCCTCGGCGTGCACCTCGTCCCAGGTGTAACCGAGCTCGGAGACGAGATAGGTCTCGATCAGCCGGTGCCTGCGCAGCACGGACCGGGCGAGCTGGCGGCCCTCGCCGGTGAGCTCGATGCCCCGGTACGGGACGTGCGCGACCAGCCCCAGCTGTGAAAGCTTGGTGACCATGCCGGAGGCGGACGACGGGCTGACCTCGAGCCTGCCGGCCAGCGTGGTGTTGGTGACGGCCTCGCCACGCTCGGCCAGCCCATAGATCACCCGGACGTAGTCCTCGATGGACGACGACCTCCGGCTCACACTCATGACCCCTACTTTACGGTCACGCCTCCCACGCGTACCGCGTCCATTCATGGACCGGGTGCGCCCCGAGCTGCTTGTAGAACTCGGCGGCCTTCTCGTTCCCCTTCTGCATGTCCCACGAGATCCGCCCGGTGGTCCGGGTCCGCAGCGCCGTCAGCAGCTCACGCCCCAGCCCGTGCCGCCGGTGCTCCGGCCGGATGAAGAGGTCATCGAGCCAGATCCCCGGCTGAGCCATCCACGTGGAGAAGTTCCAGTTGCAGAACGCGAACCCCGCGACCCGCCCCGGCGCGTCCGGCGCCTCGGCGATCAGCACCCACGCCCGCGGATCCGGCCCGAACAGATGCTTCGTCATCTCGGCGCGATCGAGGCGCAGGTCGTCCTTGCCCTCGTAGACGGCGTGCTCCTCGATGAGGGCACAGATCTCTTCGAGGTCACCGACCTCGGCGTCACGCACGGGCATCAGGGGTCCTCCTGCTCGGCCTTCACAGCTGTCCGGCCACTGTATCCAGCGGCTGGGCGGAGTTCAGCGGACTGAGAGCGAGGTCGCTCGGCTGTTTGAGCGACCTAGTCCACTGTCCTCTTCGGCTTCGAACTCGCGGGATCCATTCGCCCTCCCCGCGCGTCTCACTCCCGTGAGCGATGCCGACGGCTGCCCGAGACGACCGATGAAGCCATTTCGCCCCATCGGGGAAAACCCATGCGGTAATCTCACGCGCGGGCAGTCACATGGGGTGAGGGGATAGAAACATGGCTTCCAGAGGCGACGACTTCTTGAAGAATCTGCTTGGCCATGACTCGAGCAAGACCATCCAGACCGCGTCGAACACGACCGGCGGCGCCCGCCCGGCTCCGACCGACGCGCCACCACCGAAGCAGCCCACCGCTGCCGAGCGCAAGCAGAAGGCCGAAGAGGAGATCGAGCGGGAAGCTCGCGAGGCAAGGGAAGAAGAGAAGGACCGCACCAGCCCCTGGAGTCAAATCTTTCCTTGGGAAAACACCCCGCGCCCCGAAGGCGGCGGCTCCGGCCCAGGTGGCTACAAGTTCAAACGCGAGGTGATCGAGAAGAAGATCACCGAATGGCAAACCCTTCGCGATGAACTTATCGAGGATGGCCTCGAAATCCAGCAGGCTTTCGAAGCGATCCAACCACCTTCTGAAGATCAGCCGGCGAAAGAGCAGGCGGATCAGGCCAAGAAGTCGATACTCGCGGCCCGGCAGCATAACCAAAAGATGCAAAAGTACGCCGAGCTTTACATCCAGGCCCTGGAAGAGGCCATCGGAAAGTACGAGCATCGCGAAGAGGCCGTTTACGATACTTTGGCAAAGCCTCCCTCCGGTACCGGCTCTCTCTACACCTAGGAATGACTGCACTGATGCGTAGGAAGCAAGCCCTCACCGCCACGTTGCTAGTCGCCACACTGGCGCTCAGCGCGTGTTCGGATAAGACGCCCGGCGTTGGCACACCTGTTCCTTCAGGGAGCGCGCCTTCTTCCCCTCAGCAGTCATCTCCCGGCACGAGTGCCAACAACGCCGCCAAAGCCCCTCCGGTGACGAAGCCGCTGAACGGGTCGAAGTTCATTGAAGACCCTTGCCTCAGCCTGACCCAGACCCAACTGGCGGCCTTCGAAACGACCGACCCCGGCAAGCGGAACGACGGGGCCGCCAAAGCTTGCGACTGGAAGCTCGGCACGAGCGGTGATGTGGTGGCCGAGGTGTCCTACAACCCGAGTCTCACTGCAGGCTTGAGTCACCTTTACGCCCAGAATGCGGCTGGCTTCTATTCGCAAGGTTACTTCGAAGCGACCCAGCTTGACGGATATCCCGCAGTGCGCCTTGACGCGATCGACGCTCGCGCCGACGGAGACTGCGCCTTGAGCGTGGGGATTTCGGAGCAACTGTTCTTCACCGTCCGGATCAACGGCAAGACCGGAACGAACGGTTGCAAGGCAGCGGAGAACGTCGCGAAAGCCGCCTTGACGACAATCCGGGAGGGGTGACCGAGATGTCTTTTTGGAGTGAGATCTTCGGCGGCATGAGTGGCCAAGAGATCTACGAGAACTTCGCGAACGCGCAGGGTCCTCGTGGCTTGGAACAAGGCAGCCTCCACCTTTCGAAGGTCGAGGTCTACTACACCAGACGAGAAGAGCAGATCACCGCCATCGCCGGATCGATGGAAGAAGGCTGGACCGGTGACGCCGGAGGAGCGGCCAGGCGCGGCGCCGGCCCGCTCGCGATCGCCCATGGCGGCGCGGCACAGGAGTTAGCCACGGCCAAGGATGCCTTGATCACCCAGTCCGACGACTTCTACCGCGTGAAGTCCTCCGTGGATCCCGTGCCCGAGCCTCCCGACAAGCCGTCCACTTTCAAGAACGTCATCACGTTGGGTGGCGCACAGTCGAACTACGAGAACAAGGTCCGCGAGTCCAACGAGGTAGCGCAGAAGAACGTCGCCGCGATGGACGACTGGACGACCGCGTCCGGGTACAACGGCCGGGTCATGCCGACCGAGTTCGGTGATCTCGACCCCAACGCCTTCAAGATCACGATCGACGACGGCAAGGTCCCACCGCCCATCGAGTGGCGGCCGATCAAGCCGCCTCCGCCCGGCGGGAAGGAACCCGACGACGGCAACGACAAAGGCACGATCAAGCCGGGGACGGGTAAGGACGGCACCGGCGAGGACGGCACCGGGCGCAAACCCGGCGAGATCAAGGTCCCGCCACCACCGGACGACGGCAGGCGGCCGGGCCGGGACGATGAACAAACCACGCCGGAGAAGACCAAGACTCCGCCCAAGCTGCCACCGGGGATCCCACCCGACGACGGCCGGATCCCCGGCAGGATCCCGGGCAAGGACGACGAAGACGGTGGCATCTGGGGACCGACGGGGAGCGGCCGTGGCGGCGACACCGGGACTGGCACGGGCCGCGGTATCGGCACAGGAAGTGGGTCCGGCAGCGGCTCCGGTAGTGCGGGTGGCCGCCTGACCGGCGGTGGAGCATCGGGCGCAGGCTCGTCGACCGGAGCGAGCGATCGGCTCGGCGCTGGGCGCGGTAGCGGTGTCGGCGGGATGGGTCCGGGTGAACCTGGCGCCCGTGGCGGCGCGGGTGCGCGTGGCGCCGGTGGGCGCGGCGCGGGCCCGGGTATGGGCGGCATGGGGCAGGGCGGCCGTGGCGGAGGCGACGAGGACGAAGAGCACCAGAGGAAGTACGTGCTCGAGGACGACGCCGCCTTCCAGCTGACCGATGAGGACGGCGAGAAGTACGTCGACCCGCGCACCGGAATGTCTCCCGTCACTCCGGTGATCGGCGAGTAGATGTGGTTCGAACAGCCCGAGAAGTTCCGGGCCGAAGAGCTCGCGGCCATGGTGACGAAGACGACCGGCGGCGACCTGCACATCGTGCTGGCGCCACAGGCCGTCTGGCTTCCGCCTGCCGCGAAGGAGCAGGTCGAAAAAACAATCAGCGAGCTGCTGATGCGATACCCGACCGACCCCGACGAGCGTGACGAGCCGGATTTCAAGGCGATCGCGGAGCTGCTCAGCCGTCCGCCGGAGGCGCGGTACGGCTGGATCAGTGACACCGTCAACGGCACCAAGCTGAGTGTGCTGGTGGCGGGCACCTCATGGTTCGGCCTCATCGCCGTGCGCGAGGGCAATGACATCTGGGTCAGGACGTTCCACCCGGAGCGCCTCAGCCTCATCTTGGCGGAGGTGCTGCCCGAGCAGGCGGGAAAGCCGGCGGGCTTCCCGATCAGCGTGCTCCGCAGCGAAATCGCCGAGGCGGAGAAGACGGGCAGCGGCAGTCAGGCCGTACGCCGGGCTCAGCGGTTCGCGGAGCTGACGCCGCATGTCATCGCCGAGTTCAACGCGGAAACCCGGCCGGCCGGTGGCAGAAGGCATCGCAACGCGAACCCGTTGCGGGTCTACGACACCGAAGAAGGCCGGTGGACACTGCTCTGCCGCCCGCACTACGGCGACGAACGGCTCGACCTCGCGCCAGCGGGCACGGAGGAAGTAGCCGCACTGCTGGACGAACTCCGCCGAGAGCTGGCCTGAAGCTCGTGAGTGTTGCCGACGGTTAGCAGCCAAGTGGGTCAACGAACTACACTCCCTTAAGGCGTCTACCAGCGAGGATACTCACGATGAGCGGATCGGCACCCCGGAAGCGGCGGAGGTTCAAGAAGCAGGTCAGTGAGCGGCCACCGGTCGTCCCGTTCACCCCGGACGGTGACGCGGCCTTGTGCTACGTCCGTCAGTCGCACTTCACGGACGAGAGCACGTCTAAGGAGGTCCAGACGCGGGACACTCACCGCTGGTGCAACGCCTATGAGTTGCCGATCGTCGAGACCGTCGATGACCTGCACGTCTCTGGCGACTTGGAGCCGTACAAGCGGGCAGGGCTCAAGGTGTGGCTGACCGACGCGCCGCCCAAGCCGTGGAAGACGCTGGTTGTCCCGAAGCTGGACAGGCTGGTCCGTAACGTGATGGACGCGCTGACCTTGCTGGACTGGCTTCGGGCACGCGGCAAGCGGCTGATCTGCATCGCGGAGGGCATCGATTCGAGCAATTCGATGTCGGAGTTCATGATCACGCTGATTGCGGCGTTCGCTCGCATGGAACGGGAACGCATGCAGGAACGCTTCCGCTCAGCCAGGGCGATGCTGAAGGACGCGGGGCGTTGGGGAGGGGAAGGCCACCTGTACGGGACCATGCCGGTTGAGATACCCGGCGGCGGCTGGATTCTTGGACTCGACCCGTACGCGGTCAAGATCCTGCACACACTGTCCAAGCAGGCCCGGAAGGGTGACGGCTTGTCGGTGATGTGCGAGTGGCTGACGAGCAACAAGGTCGTCACCCCGCGCAACAGGCAAGCGCAGCTAGCGGCAGAACGGCGCGGGGAGGATGCCTCCACAGTCGAACTGAAAGAGTACGAATGGTCACCGAGCACGGTTCGCCGCGTGCTGGAGCACCCTGATCTTGTGGATCTCGGCATCTTCGAGCCCGCCGAGCAAGCGGAGATCTCTGCGAAACTGGACGAGAAGGCCAACCGCAAGACACGCGGCAGCAACCAGCCTTACGGCCTGTCCGGCATCCTGGTCTGCCCGGATTGCCTTGACCCCCTCTGGCACCGAATCGGCTCCCAAACGCGCACCCGCAAGGACGGCTCAACGAAAGAGTACGAGTATCACTACTGGCGTTGCCCGACGCGGAAGCACGGCCCGTCGCTGCGAGCGGATGAAGTCGAACCGCTGGCGGAGAAAGCGTTTTACAAGCTCTTCGCAATGGTCCCGGTCCGGGAACGGATCGTGCTACCGCCCACCAGCCACGCGAACGAGATAGCCAAGCTGGAACGCGAACACGCGAAGCTGATGGCCGGGGTAGCGCGAGCCGAGACGCAGGAAGACCGACGCCGCGTCGTGGCCGACGGTGACAAGATCTTGGCCGATATCGATACGCTCAGAGCGCTTCCGGCCGATCCTGGGGGCGTGCAGTGGGTTCCGACGGACCGGACCTGGCAGCAAGAGCTAGAAGGCATGTCGACGGAAGATCGTCGTCTGCGGTGGCTCGAACTCGGGTTCAGCTTCGCGGCGAAGAAGAGGCCGGATGGCTCCTGGTCGGCTCGCTGGTGTCTGCCGGTCGGCTGGCGGGAAGCGATGCCGGAGGTAGCCGACTGGCAAGACCGGGCAGGCAAGACCGGTGACACGATCGACATAGCGAGCCTGCTCGACTCCATAACGGCAGAACCTGCCGAGCCAGAACACGAGGAGAACTAGCCCGAACATCTTAAACGACAGAGGACTCTCCGCATTGCGAGCGGCGGGGTCCTTTGTCGTTCAGGCCTGCAGAAACTGTAGTCCGACTATGTCGACCTTCCCATGGCGCGCGGCTCGCTGACATCGTACAACTCCACCTTTATTAGCGAACGAGCATCGTTATCGTCTGGCGGAGCAACCTTCCGAACCAAGCTAACCTTCTGCTCCCATTGCAAAATATGTTGACGGTCGGACGCCCGCATGGTCGCCGTTATTGACCGTGTATCACCGATATTCTGCAGTGGCGGCAATCCGGTTAGCTCAATAAGTAAAGGGGCATCACCCGCCCACGAGTTTGGCACTTGGCCTGCAATTGTCGGCAACTCTCCAATGCCTACTCGGCGTCCGCGTGAATCGTGCACAACCACCCGGACGTCTTCCGCAGGGAATCCTGCTGTATTCCGGACTTCGACCGTCTCGGTAGTCGTCGAATCGGGGATATCGCTCCGATTCGAATGAAGCGCCAAGTAGGGTCGGGTTGCGTACGCCAATGCGTCGCGGCTCTCTCTGGCGGCCTTGCCACTCGCCAGCGCCGACCTCCACGATGCGACTGCGGATGCCGTGCCAGCGAGCGCGCTCACCATCCCCGCCACCGCTGACAACGTCGTTACTTCGACCACTGCCCCTCCGGTCAACGTTTCAGTGCCGCAAATGTCATGTCACCTGTAGACGCTACCCCGGCTTGGACGGCGAACAGAGAATACTCGCCGCCAGAGCTGTGATTCCAGCCGCCTCTTTCACGCCACGCGGGCGGTGCCCCCTGCGGTCAAGCGAGCCCACTGGCACTACCTGATCGGATGGTGGTCCCTGTTAACGCTGACAGGGGTATCTCCGTCATATGGCGGAGATACCCCTGTTGTTGTGGCCAGTAGGGCAGCCGTTCTGATCTACCGGGCGCGCCGCACATGGTTCAGCGCGTCGGTAACCGCGCCGATCCTGGTAAGCACCTGCTCGACGTCAGCGCCGTCCACGGTTACCCAGACTGAGCCGTCCGGGGTTGTCGTGAGCGTCGCTGAAACCGGTTCCGGTGGGTCGGGGGCGCTCTGCCGGGCGCGCCGTGGCTGGTCAGTCTCCACCCCGTCAGGGCTGTCCGGACTGGCGCTCTGAGCGTCGTCGCTCGTGCCGCTGCCCGAGGAGCCGTTGTCGGTGTGTCCATCATGGTCTGCCGTGTCGTGATGGTCGCTGTCATGGTCGCTGCCCTTGCGTGATTGTCGCGGAATGGTCGGTTGTGGATCGCTGGCGGTCTGGTCGGTCAGAGGTACTCACCTCCCCTCGGCTGGCCAAGGAGGGAGTCATGCGACGTCCCGCTAGTACCCCGTTTTCCGGGGGTTTTGGGGCTTCGCTCGGACCTGCCTCCCTGACTCCCTGACTGCTGTTTGCGCAGGTCAGGGCAGGGAGTTTCGGTCAGGGAGTCGTCAGGGAAAACTCCCTGGGTCCCTGATGCCTCCCTGGCTGCCTCCCTGCCGTTGTCGGCACGGCGAGTGAGGGCTTCGGCGACGTCGTCGGCACGCACGACCATCGCGCCGTCGGACTTGCGGGTGGCCACGCCGTGGTCCTCCAACGCTGCCCGCAGGTCGCGGGCGGTCCACCTTTCGTACTCGGCGGCGTTGTGCGCGGCGAGGCGTTTGAGCACTATCTGTGTCCGCACTCGCGGTTCCCCGTCCATCACCGCGTCGATATCGGCGAGCGGATCGGCGACCGGTGCCGCCTCAATCTCCGGCACCGCGCTGGACTCGATCTGACGGCCCGCGTCCTCGATCAACGCCATGGCGCGAGCGATGACCGGTGTCACGTCGTCGGCACCGTCTTCGAATGGCACGTAGAACCCGCGTACCAACTCGAACGTCTCGTCAGTGATGCCGACCGCCACGCAGGTTCCCCTGTCGGTGTTGATGCGTAGCTCGGTCGCCCGGATACCCGCCGCGTACTTGCCCGACCCGAGTAGACCGTCGTTGGCGACCTGATCGGACACGGAGAACGCGACACCGCAGGAGATGTTGCGGGTGATCTCACGCGGGATGCTGTCCTTGGTGGGCGACTGGGTCGCCAGCAACAGCACGATCCCGTACTTGCGGCCACGCTTGATCAACCGCACCGCCAACTCTGCCGCTTTCTTGCCGTACTTGGGGTGCTGGAACAGTTCGTGACACTCATCGATACCGCACACCAGCGGATGCAACCCCAGTGCGCGCTTGTCGGCAAGCTTGCGCGATACTTTCGGCGGACTGCCCGGCTGCTCACCGAGCACCTTGCCCCGTCGCTCCATCTCGGACAGAAGATCCGCCAACGCCTGAGTAGCCGCCTCGGCGACACTGTCGTCCATTCCCATGTGGTAGCGGGAAAGACGCGGTGCGAACGGGCCGAAGTCGGGTGACTCGCCCATCACGAACATCCACAATTCCGCCGTGGGGTCGAGGGCCGCACCGAGCAGCAGCGTCCGCAAGGCGGCCGACTTGCCCTGTCCGGGCCTGCCGCCGATCAGCCAGTTCACGCCGATCAACGGGGCGTTGATGACCAGACCTCGTTGCGACAGACCAAACGGCACACCGTCGAACAGGTCAACCTGTCCCTCGTGGACGAGAGGCCAACTGCCGGCACCGGCCCTCAGGATGCCCTTGTCCGCGACCCACAGATCCAGGATTCCATCCTCATCTCCCTTGGTAGGCCACGTTTCCAGCGACGCCCGACCGAGGTTCGCGGCCAGTTTGGACCGACGCGCCGCGACCATGTCCGCGGTGACCCCCATCGGCAACCTGATCTGAGCGAACGTGCCATCCCCGTCCGTGCGCGCGGCGACAGGGTAGTCCAGTACACCGCCGTTCTTGAAGAACCGATCCAACGGACCGATACCCAGATGCGCCAACGCTTTTGAGATCATCCGCTCATCGATCCACGAGTCAGCGTCATCCCGATCCGGGCGGACCAGCCACCCGACACCCGGTGTCCTGTCCCGGCCCTCGAACACCGCCGCGACCAGTAACACCACCGGCAGCACGTAGAGCACGATCGGCACGGCCACCGTGAGCACCGACCAGGTGGCTTCCAGTCCCGTGTAGACGTTCGCCAGCCAGACCCACATGTCCTCTCGGTCCATCAGCGAGTCGACCAGCCACAGGACGGCCGCGACCGGTGCGGCGAACCGTGCCGTGATCACCAGCCGCCGAGCGACGATCCCGACCTTGGCCCACCGTGCGGCGGCGTCCGACCTGATCAACTCCTGAGCGGCCCGCCGAGCTTCGGAATCTCCGGTGAGCCGGGCGCGGCGGGCATCGGACCGGAGATCGGCGTAGGTGGCCCAATTCCAGAACTTGACCAGCCAGCGCCAGTTGCCGCGCACCACGAACCACAGCAGCCGTAGCGCGTCCTGCGGGACCTTGCGTGCCCGGTACGCGGCCACTGACCGCGCCCGGATCATCGGCGCGGACCGCCAGACCCGTCCGGCCACGCGGCGCGTGTGCTTGCACCACCGTGCGGCCCGTCGGCGGACCGTCCGGCGGCGTGGTTGCGGCAGCGTGTCATCGACCAGTTCGCCGTCCACGAGCGGCCCGACGTGTTCGACGGCGGTCGTTCCCTTCCGCGCCACTGCCGCACGATCGTTCATCTCCAAGTTCGGTTCACTCATGAGCGGCCCCCTCGCGAATCTCGGCAGTGAGGGCAGCGGCGAGCTTTGACGACAGGCCACGCGAGCAGCCGGTGGTCTCCCGGACCCACGTCGGGGTCACGACCACCTCAGGTGTCCAGGCGTGCCGGGCGTCGGTGAGGTAGTCGGCGAACAGCTTCCGCCGCACCGGTTGTTCATGAACCGGTGCGGCCGGTTCATGAACAGTCGTGACTTTCGTGGCGTTCACGAACGCCACCGCGACGGCGTCGGTGAGCTTGTCGCGCAGGTCGGTGACCGCCTCGGCCGCGACGAACACGACCAGCGGCGGCACCGAGTGCAGCACCACCCCGGCCGGTGATCCGGCCGCCCACGACGACCACGTGTTCATCACGTACGTGGCAGCGAGCGTCAGCCACTTCGCCGCACGCACCCACCGGCCGGTGTGGACCTGATACCGCGCGGTCACCTGCTCCGCCCGCAGAATCGCCAGCAGCACCAGGCACACCGTGGGATCGAGCAGCCACGCCGTCAGCCACGGCAGCGAACCGACCTCGGCCCCGGCAGCGGCGAACCACTGCACGTTCGCGGCGGTGAACGCCAGACCGAGAACGATCCCCGACCAGCACAACCGGTCCACCTGAGCGCGGACCCGTTCCACCCGCAGCGCGATGACGTCCGGGTGCGTCTGGAACCGGCGAACGTCGGCCGCCTCGGTGGCGTCCTGTGCGAGCCGTTGCGCCCGCGTCAGCGGCACGTGCCGCGCATCCTGATTCGTCATCGCCGACCACCACCCCGGCGGCGCGTGGTCGTGTCCATGGACGTGACCGTGAGCGCCCGAGTCAGGATGTGCGCCGCGATCAGATCCGGCACAGCCAGAACCACCACGAGCAACGTCGGGTTGCCCGGATGCGTGATCACCAGCCATTGCACGCCGACCATTGCGGTCCCCGTGAACAGCACCCGCCCGGCCAGCGACACCACGCGGGCGGATGCCCGTGCCGCGTCGGCGGCCTGCTTGGCCTTGCGGGCGCTGAACCGCCAGAACATCAGCAGCACCAGCAGCACGCCGACCCCGGCGAGAATCTGGGTTGCCGTCAGGTGAACCGTCATCGCGACTCACCACCCCGCCGACGAAGCCACACCGGGTACAGAGCACGCCGGTCGGTATCGGGCAGCGCACCCCACACCCCGACCGTTTCCGGTCCAGCGGCGCGGAGGTCGAGTTCTAGGCATTCATCGATCACCGGGCACCCGGCACACAGCCGCGCGGCCAGCTCCCTGTCCGGCGAGGCATCCCCCGTCAGTTCCGGCACGTCGGACTTGTCGAACGTCCTAAGCCAAAGACCGTCCCTGGCTACCGCGTCGGCAAGCACGTCATCGGGTACAGCGGCAAAACGGTCGAGCCGAGCAGTCATCCTCTGGTAATCGTGTTCAGTCATCGTGCACCCCCGTCGAGCACGCGCCGCAGCGCGGTGGCGGGGATCACGAGCCGGGAGCGGCGTTGAGCTGTGCGCAGCATGCCGACACGGACCATCCAGCACACACGAGATTCGCTGACTCCGAGAAGCCAAGCGGCTTGACGGATCGAAAGAAACGCGGGAAGTCCCGCATTGTTGATTGTGTTACTCATGATTTTTGACCCTTACTCTTGGCTGCGACTCGCTGAGCGCGGGTCGCTGCCATCAAGTAAGGCGGCAGCACGATATATCAACTATGTCAGCGCGTGAATTATAGATTATTCAGGAGAATATCCCCAGGTCAGGGGCATGTTGTGGCCATCCGGATATTCTGAGAAAGAATGCTGGAGAGTGGAAATATTCCCATAGGGAATATGGTTATGTGGCGCTCTTGAGGTCCGTGAGCAGACCTCGGAAGTCCGCACCCGCACTGGTCCCGTAGGTGGCCAGCTCGCGTTCCAGCTCAGTGGCGACCATCAGGAGCGTGGGGCGGCACTGACGGCCGCCCGCCAGGGCCTGTATGCCTAGCGCGGACGCTTCGTCAATGTCGCCGCGCCTCGCGGCGATGACGCCTAGCGTGACGTGAGCCTCGGCGGTGCGCATCGGTGCCAAGTTGACGCCTTCCGAGTTGACGCTCCGCCGAATTACCTCTTCGGCGTTGCGTTGCGCCAGTTGGTCTTCCCCGACAATTCGGTAAGTGTCCATCGCGTAGAAGTCCCACTTATCGGGGTCCACAACGAAATGGTTCTCCGGTCGGTCTGGGTAGGGCAGCTGACCGAGCAAGGCGGCACCAGCGTCTAGCGCCTTGTGAACTTCCTCATTCATTCCCATTCGGGCGTAGGCTTTCGCCTGCTGGCCATAGAGTTGTATCGCGACCGAGTGCGACGGCGCGGCCAGAGTGCCCGCCTCGGCCGCCGGAACCACGGCACGATAGTTGCCCGCCGTCAGGTGGAACCACGCGAGCATTTCGTGGGCCCATCCCACAATGCCCACATCGCCAGACTCCTTACCAAGCTCCATCGCCATGCGGCGCGTAGCTTCGGCTGACCGCGCGTCGCCGAGATCGTACTCAAGACACCCCACCAGCAGCGCCAGCATTCCTGCTTTGCTGACTATCTCGCGATGCTGAGCCAGCGTCAGGCGATTGTTGAGCAACTCGGTCATCTTGCCGAGCCACTCCTTGCCGGTCACCATCAATTCACTGGCATCGGCATGTGCGTAATCACAACACATCTGCTCAACGGTGATATCCAGCGCGTCGATTGTTGATGAATTAATGGCCGATTCGCGAACGCGCCGAAGTAGTTCCAATGTGTCCATTCCCGTGTTAACAACGAGAATCTCGTCACGGTCTTGAGGAACAATTAGACCATTGGAGTCATTGCCGGAACTCGACTTTGCAACGTCTGACGAGCGCGGTGATTGAAAGCGGCTCCGGCCCGGAAAGTCAAACCAAAGGCGATGCTCAGGAAGATGTAGAATCTTGGCGTAGTTCCGAAGCGTTTCGATGTTTTGCTCAGGCCTGCCGTTTTCAAGCTTGCTTACCTGAGCTTGCGTAAGGCCAAGCCATCGCCCTAGAAGTTCTTGATTAAGCGCCTTGCCAAACAGTTGGAGATGCCGAGGGTGATTCCGATACGCTTTGAACACCTTGCCAATATGTTGGCTATCAAACGCTGCGCCAAATTCGGGAGTATCAAAGAATTCGTTCCTAAGCTGAACCGGCGGAGTGCGCAGTTGGTCGCGTTGCTCTCTGTGACACCTGCCGCAGAGGCGCGCGGTGTTGTCGGCGGCGAGAACTGTCCCGCAGCCCTGGCAGCGACGGCCGCCGGACGCACCGACTGAACTCATCCGATCCCCTCGTCAACGCCTCTGCTGATCTCCTCTGACCAGCGTACCTAGGGCGGCAGGGTCTCACCAGCGTGTTGCACCGCGGAATGATCCTGTACGCGATCGAAATAGCCCACCACCAGGCGATATGCCAGCTCTGGCATGCGGCATGCCGGAATCGGTATAGACCGGGGTCGCTGCGCAGCGTGACTGTTGGCGGAGGCAAGGCCCAAGGACGGGCCGCGCTCCAGATGGCCACCGTTATCCCGACTGAACGGCGACGTGAACACATGCTTCTCACGGCAGCGCTCACCACCGGCGTAGCCCGCGTAACTCGCGGAATGCGCGAATCAACGCGCCTGGTCGACGAGATCCTTGCGCTGGACCATGTCAACTTCGAGACGATAATGACAGTCGGCAACACTGAATTCCACTCCACAAAAGATGGACCTTTTCCCAATCATCAGCTTCGAATCAGCGTCCGTCCATCGACGGGCTTCGCGGCTTTGAACTACATGGACAACGACGATGCACAAATGCCAATCGCCAACTCTTTCAACCCGAAGCGCCCACTGCCTGAAGTGGATCTGATATTTAACGGGTCAACCGGATCAGTGTTTCCGCGCACGGCACTCATATCGATCGGCAATGCTCGAAACGCCGTGATCGAGTGGCTGGAAACACGCGAACGACCAACTTGCATTGAGTGGCGTCCGTACGACTCATTTTGATAACACGAGGGGGCTTGCTGGTGTGACTTTCAAGGATCTGGTCAAGGAATGGGAAACGTCGTATCGCGAGTATGCCGCCGTGTCAGAAATTGTGGGCGCTTCGGAGGTGGAAGTTTCGGGCGGGGCGCGGGCAATGGCGTCGACGGCGTGGAATGTCTCGCAGGCATGGCATGCGATCGCTGCGGCACACGGCCTGCCCTGGTGGGCGATTGCAGCGGTGGAGTCGGCCGCACAGGCATTCGAAGAGATCTCCCGCGAGTGGGACGAAAGAGCAGAGAACAGCGAAACCCAGGGAAGGCAAAGGAATGTCGTTCAGTGTGAAGTGGACCGTGGGGTCCAACGCCATGGCGGGCATGCGGAAAGTGGGCGGGAGAGGCAATCAGGCCGCATTGGTGCTGACACTCGATCCGGGCAGCGTGGTTATGTCAGCTCCCAGCGGTCCGACAGCGTGGCCGGGGTTCGTGCGCTTCCTTCGCCAACTCCGCGACGGCGTTGACGAAATGATCAAAGAATACGACGTGCAAGACAAGAGCGAGGGATAGGCACATGGCGTTTAACGCGCAGTGGAAGCCAGGGCCAGACGCAGCGGCCCAAATGCACACGGTCAGTCCAGACCTCGCCACTCTGGTGATCTACTTGGACCCGGACAGTCTGGCGTTGATGCCTCCGGCCGATCCGAGGAAGTGGCCGAAATTCGTGGGAATGCTGCATCAGCTTCGCGACGGGGCACAGGACTTGGCGAACTTCCTTGAAGAGCGGCAGTCGGCGGCTCTGGCACAGGAATTTGGTGTATCCCAGGAACTTCCGGGCATCGGAGGTTGATCGTGATGGCGACGCAACACGCTTCGGATGTACTGCCAACGGAGCTATCCGACAGCTTGACGTTAGCGGACGTAGAAGCTGGTGCGTTCGTTAAGTGGGTGCGGCAACAACGCAAGTTGTCAGTCGAGGAACTAGCCGCTCTGACAGGTATTGCGGTGCCGTCGTTGCTGAGGTTTGAGAGTGGAATCCGCGCCATGCGGTCGTTGGACACGATCACAGATCTCGCGGACGCCCTAAGTCTGTCCCGCAAGTTGCTAGCCGTCATGGTGCTGACGGACTGCGAAAAAGGGCGCGGTGGCTGGGAATGAGCGGGGTGGACGCACGAATCCTCCTGAACGTGCTCGATGTCGAAGAGCAGCGCCAGTCGGCAGAGAAGATGACTCCCGATTCGAACCTCGCTCAGGATTTCCGGCGACTGTCGCGGAAACGTGAGATGGACGGGCCGTCAGATCGGGAGGCCGCCGCAACGACTTCTAGATGCCCGCTGGCCAAAGTTCGGAACCCCGCGACCACTGCCGGAACGGTGGCGCGGCTGAGACTTCCGAGCATGTGTTCGAAGATTTCCCGTCGTCTAGATCAGTACTCAGCGTCCGTTACCTGTAATAGCACGATCGACGCTTCTTCTTTTGACTCCCAGCAGTATGAAGTGCCAACTTCAACAATGCATACAGGCTCCTTATGCTTGTCATCTTTTGCCACAAGCGAGACGGACGCAGAGACGCTGTGCTGACCGATCGGGTTCATTCCATTTTTGCTTTCAGGCCAGCGCCTGATTTTTGGCACAGTCTTTCGGTCAACTAGCAGTACACTAAATCGGCTACCGTCTATGTAGACAAGCTTCAGAGGCGCACCATACTCACCCAAACCCGCCGGATCACTATTGTCGAAATGGCCCAAGCTAGATGCGATCGCATGAGAACCCAGGACAATTACGAGTGGCTCGACTGCTGTAGTTAGCCAGGCGGCGATCCGAACGATCAGGCCATCGAGTTCAACGTCTTCGGCAACCCCATACTTGGATATGTGATCCACAACTATAGTGTCTTCACCCGAAGACATTGATCGCGCTAACTGCTGCGCGAGCATCTCCGTGTCAGCAAATACGTGGTCATCGACAGGCGCAAAGAACTCCTTAGGCACAAAGAAGCGGCCGCCGAGAACTCGCACAACCTCGTGAGTAAATTCGGAATCCGCTTCAGCTTCAAAGAGTGGCAATATCGAAACAACGTTGCTTAACTCAACATCTAATGATGAGATGAACTTAGCAATTTTGTCTGGCGCAAGGTCCGCTGCCCAAAGCTGCTCGCTTCTCTGAAAGTTCCAGTCGTTTACCACCTTGGTCAGCGCGGTCTCAATGGCATCAAGTCTTTCGACTGGACCATAGTTTGGCGACCAGTCCTGTTTGACTAGGTCAAATTTCTGAAGCAGTCTAAAAGCTTGGTGATAAGAGTCTGAAGTTACATCGAGGATTTCCCCTATCCCGTTTCGACACATCAGGATTAGCGCCGCCCTGTCAATATAGTCCGGCAACTGCACGAATGATGCTTCCATCGGCTGAGACCAGTCGGCCTCCCACCAGGTCCACCTTCCGTAAGGTTCACGCTGGGTTGCCAGCCGCAGTGCGCCAAAAACTGATCCGCCGTACGTGGCATCAAGTAGATCTTCAACCTTGATATTCTTTGCGTCATCTGATTTTGTGCGACTCAGCAGAAGCCAGCCGAGTAAAACTAGTTGACCGAGTCGAACCTCGTTACGAATAAGCGCAACATCGGAAAACTTAAAGAGGCTTCGATGAAAATTGAGTGTCTTACCAAAAATTTCTTCGTCATCTAGGTCAAAAGCATTCTTGCAGAGAGTGGTCCATGTATCCAGGGTGGCACGAATAAATTCTATAGGCGCACCCTTTGCTGGAATCGCAAATTCAGTGAGGTTCTGAAGCGATACAAGAATATTCACCGCCATGTCTGCGCTCTTGCCGTCACCTATTGAACCGACCCAGAGTTGCTCGTACGACATAAGCGACGAGCGGAGCGAGCCCAGATCTCTGTCGGTAACCGAATCTACGCATCGCATCAGGGCTGCCCCTGTGGCCATTACGCCAAAACGCATTCCAGCGTCAATGGCCACGTTGTTGACTTCCCAAATCTGCCTACTAAGCCAATCCCATTCCCCGGTATCGGTTATCTGAGAGCCAGCAGGAGTGACGCCCGAAATCTGTTGCCGGATTGCCGATGCGATACCCCTGTAGTACTCGTAGCCTCGCTTTCCTGTCGAGTACTTGCCGCCTTTAATGGCAAGAATTAGATTGTCCTGCAAATCTTCCATCTCTTTCTGGAGATGCAGACCGCCATATTCGTCTCTTTGCATCCGAATAACTAGACATTCATTAAGGATCTCTGTCACTGACTTCAAGACGGATTGACTGAGGCTTCCGGCACCGTAAATACGCGCAACGAGGGAAGCTGAAGTCAGCTCGGTTCCCACTCGTGGCAGGAATTCGACATTGACCTTCGCACTTTCGGGAATGGGCGAAGCTTCATGAGAATCCGACTTGTCGATCGCAGTCTCCAGCTTACTGACTAGGCCCGATATTTCGCCCAAGAGGGAGAGCTTTACGCTCTTGACTACGCCAGTCTCCCTGGCTAAAACTTCGCAAATTGGCTCTTGCTCTGAAGGCTGCGAGTCCGTCGACAGTCCAGGCAGTCCGTTAATTCTCTCGTAGAGGACGTTGTTGCTACTCCGAACCTCGGCCAGTTCCAGTGAAATTTTCTTTGACGCAACCATCAAGTCGTCAAAAGTCCACTGTTCAATCATTCGCGGATTCGAGAAGATCTTAGCAGTCTGGAAGTATAGGTATCCGATCGCCGCCATGCTGGGCAGCATAACGGCAAAAAATACAAGAATGACGCTTGAATGACTTCTGAACCAGATGGCCGCAAGTCCGGCCACGACGTCGGCGCCGATGGAGAAGAGGACTATTCGAGTAAATTGGAGCCGATTGACTATGGTCCTACGCGCAGGGCCTGCAGCAAGAGGCGGATCAGAAAGCAGTTGAAATGCGATGGCAAGACCGGCAAATCCGATCGCAATGAAGGAAGCATGAACTTGCCAAGCCACGCTGAGTGCATCATCTTTTGGGGCCCAAAATGACAAGAAGCTTCCCGAGAGACGACTCGTGATGATCGTGGCCAGCGTGGCAACCAGGAGATACAAGCCTACAGCTTTGTAGCTTGCGAAAACTTTCGACACGATACTATTGAATAGTGCGAGCAGTTTTCGTCCAGCCCGGCGCATCTTCAAGTCCACTACGGCCGTTGCCTTCATCGTCGCAGCATAGCGGCCCCGAAAGTCTTCACCATATTTGCAGAGCTCGCGGCTGGCCAGAATACGGGATGGCCCGCAGCTTGCGGCTGCCTTGAACGCAGCAGCAAGAGCGTGCCCGCGAGTGCAGCCGGGCGCTGCATACCGATCATCGCGCTAACGACCAGCACGCCAGACGCGAGCACCCATGGCCACGCTCCCCAAGGAACAGCCATAAGCCAAGGCGGCTAGACCGAACACTGCCAGCGCCACCCATTCCGCGCCCCACCTGCGCGGGTGGGGCGCGGATGATCACCGTGAAATCCACGGTAACCCATTAGCGGCGCGCTAAGCGGTTACCGCAGGTAGGGGGCGTGCTAGGGTGTTGTGAGTTGACTCTCTTGACGAGAACCGTCGGCAACACTCACGAGCCGTTAAGCCTCGAACGCCAGGTCTCCGCCGACGACCGTGCCGAGCACGCGGATGTCGTCCAAAGCCGACTCGTCGAGCGGATCGGCCGACAGCGCGACGAAGTCCGCGAGCTTGCCGACTTCCAGCGTTCCCAAGTCGTGTTCGCGGAACGCCGAGTAGGCGGATCCGTAGGTGTAGGCACGCAAAGCCTGCTCAGGCGTGAGCCTCTCATCCGGGCCGAGCAAGACGCCCGAAGCCGTACGCCGCCGGACCATATCGGCCAAGCCGAGCAACGGCGCACCCGAAACGACCGGGCGATCGGAGCTCGCGGGCAGGACGCACCCGGCGTCGAGAACGCTGCGCAGGCGATACAGCCACGCCTCGCGCGAGGGGCCGACCGCCGCGCGCATGCCGTCGCCGATCTCGTTGACGAAACGGCCTTGTGGCGACGGGATCAGGCCGAGCGAAGACAGGCGCTTCAACTCGGCTGGCGGCAGGACCGCGCAGTGCTCGATGCGGTGGCGGTGGTCAGGGCGGGGGAAACGGGCCAAGGCCGCCGCGTAGGCGTCCAAGACGACCGAAATCGCGCGGTCGCCGATGGCGTGGGTGGCGATCTGCCAGCCGGACGCGTGCGCGCGCATGATCGTGGTCGCGAGCTCTTCTTCCGGGACCTGGAAGTAGCCGATGTTGTCCGGCTCGCCCTCGAAGGGGTCGTGCATGGCGCAGGTGCGGCCGATCAGGGAGCCGTCCGCGAAGAGTTTCATCGCGCCGACGCGGAGCCAATCGTCGCCGAAACCGGTGTGCAGGCCCAAATCCAGGCCGAATTCGATGTCGTCCGACGGTGCGTGCTCAAGCGGGTGCAACACGCTGGCGGCGACCATGACCGAGGCTCGGACGCGCAGGACACCGGCTTCGCGAGCCTTTTGATAAGCGGCGAGTTCGATCGGGGTTTGGCCGACCAGTCCGCCGCCGATGCCCGCTTCCTGCACGCTGGTGATGCCTTCGGACAGGTACTGGCGCGACGCGTGGTCGAGGCCGCGGACGACGTCGTCGATCGGCGTCGGGTAGATCAGCGGGTTGAGGAGGAGCTGGGCTTGCTCGCGCAGGAGACCGGTCGGGGAACCGTCGATGTGGACCACGTCGCCACCGACGGGGACATGGCCGAGGTCCACTTGGGACAGGACGCGTGAGTTCACCACCGTCATATGGCCTGACGTGTGCTTGACGCGGACCGAATGGTCAGGCGCCGCACGGTCCAGGCCTTGCCGGGTGGGGTGGCCGCCGGTGAGCTTGTTCTGGTCGTAGCCGCTGGCGACGATCCAGGTGCCAGGCGGCTGGGTCGCCGCGCGGGCCGCGATGGCGTCGTAGACCTCGTCGACCGAGTTCAGGCCGGCCAGCGGGACGTCCGTGAGGCTCATGCCGAACCACGCCATGTGGTTGTGCGCGTCGTGGAAACCAGGGGCCACGTGTGCGCCGCCGAGGTCGATACGCCTGGATGTCGACAAAGCGACAGCGTCTTCGCCGAGTGCGACGATGCGGCCGTTCAGTACCGCCAGCGCGCCGATGACCTGGGCGTTCTCGTAAATCGCGTCAACCCGCATACCTTCGGACCCTATCGATCGATCGATCGGTCGTCTAGGCTCCGCGAGTATGAGCACTGTTGAGCTGACCGTCGACGACGGTGTCGCCACGATCTGGCTGAACCGCCCGGAACGGCTGAACGCCGTCGTCTCCGGCCTCGTCGACGACTTACTGACCGCGCTGGACACGGTCGCGGCCTCCGGCGCGGGCGCTGTCGTGCTCGCGGGACGCGGGCGCGCCTTCTGCGCCGGGCACGACCTCAAGGAGGTGCCCGAGGGCGACTCGCGGCGCCGTCTCGACCGGCTGCAGGACGTCACGCGGCGGCTGCGCGGGCTGCCGCAGCCGGTGATCGCCGCCGTGCACGGATACGCGATCGGCGCGGGCGCCGAGTTCGCCATGGGGTGCGACATGGTGCTCGCCGCCGAAGACGCGGTCTTCGCGTTCCCCGAGGTCTCGCTCGGGCTCAGCGTGACCGGGGCGGCGTCGCGACTGCTGCCGATGATGGTCGGGCCGCTCAAGGCCAAGGAACTGCTGCTGCTCGGCGAGCGGATCGACGGGCTGACCGCGCACCGGATCGGGCTGGTCAACGCCACCGCGCCCGCAGATCAGCTGATGAGCAAGGCCACCGAGTGGGCCAAACGCGTCGCGGGCCACCCTCGTGAGGCCGCGACCATGGCCAAGCGCGCGCTCGACGCGAGCATCGACATCGAATCCGCGCTGGAGATCGAGGTCGGTCACGCGCTGATCACCGAGCACTCGGCCGCCGTCAAGGCATCGACCGACGCGTTCCGGAGCCGGGCATGAAACTGTCCGAAGTGGATGACCTGGTCAAGCTCGTCACCAGGGCCGCTTTCCTGTGGCCGGACAAGCCCGCGTGGGTGTTCGACGCGCTCGGCGAGACGCTCACCTTCGCCGAGGTCGACCGCCGCAGCACCAGGCTCGCGCTCGCGCTGGCCGAGCTGGGCGTCGAAGCAGGCGACCGGGTCGGCGTCATGCTGCGCAACCAGCCCGAGTTCCCGTTGACCTGGCTGGCGCTGGCGAAGATCGGCGCGGCGCTGGTGCCGATCAACATCAACTACCAGGAACTCGACGGCGCACACGTGCTCGCGCACTCCGGCGCGCGGTTCGTGATCGCCGCGGACGAGTTCGTCGGACTGCTGAACCGGATCGCGCCGCAGACGAAGGTCGAGCGGGTGCTCACCCCCGACGAGCTCGAGCCGAGTTCGTCGGAAGCCGCGTTCGCCACGGTGCCCGAGCAGCCCGTCAACATCCAGTACACGTCAGGGACCACCGGCGCGCCCAAGGGCTGCGTGCTGACGCACCGCTACTGGACGACGCTGGCCGCCGGGCTCGTCAACGACTTCCCCGCGATCAACGACACCGACACGCTCCTCACCGCGCAGCCGTTCCACTACATCGATCCACAGTGGAACGTCGCGCTGGGGCTCGCCGCGGGCGCGACGCTGGTGGTGCTGGACCGGTTCCATCCGAAGACTTTCTGGGCCAAGATCCGCGAGCACGAGGTCACCTGGTTCTACTGCCTCGGCCTGATGCCGACGCTCCTGCTGCGCATCCCCGAATCGCCCGAGGACAAGCAGCACAAGGTGCGTGCGATCTCCGCGTCCGCCATCCCGCACGAACTGCACGCCGATCTCGAAGCGCGCTGGGGCGTGCCGTGGTACGAGGCGTTCGGGATGACCGAGACCGGCGGGGACATCCGGATGGACGACGCCGACCACGACGCGCACGTCGGCTCCGGCTGCATCGGGCGGCCGACGCGCGACCGTGAGGTGATGATCGCCGACGACGCGGGGAAACCGCTGCCACGCGGCGAAACCGGTGAGCTGCTGATCCGCGGCACCGGGCTGATGCACGGTTACTTCGACGACGCCGAGGCCACCGCGAAAGCCTTCCAGGGAGGCTGGTTCCACACCGGCGACCTGGCCAGGATGGACGCCGACGGGCGGGTCTACTACGTCGGCCGGACCAAGGACATGATCAGGCGCAGCGGCGAGAACGTCTCGGCCGACGAGGTCGAGCGGGCGTTGCTGCTGCATCCGGCGGTCAAGCTCGCCGCCGTGATCGCGGTGCCGGACGAGCTGCGTGGCGAGGAGATCAAGGCCTATCTCGTGTTCGAGGACGGGGAACGGCCTGAGCCCGAAGCACTGGCCGATTTCTGCTCGGGCAAACTCGCCTACTTCAAGGTGCCGCGTTACTGGGCGTTCGTCGATTCACTGCCGATGACGCCGTCCGAACGCGTCGCGAAGGGCGAGCTGCGCAAGGCGGCCGAACCGACGAAGGCGGCGTACGACCGGGTGGGCAAACTGTGGCGATAGGCAAGGACCGGGTCCGCGGCGCGGCCGTGAAGCTGTTCGCGGACAAGGGTTTCCATGGCACCGGGATCCGGGATCTCGCGCAGGAGGCCAATCTTTCCTCGGCGAGCCTGTACCACTACATGGGCACCAAGGAAGAACTGCTCGCCGGCATCATGCGCGAGTCACTGGAACGGCTGATCACCGCGGCCCGTGAAGCCACTGACGGTGTCACCGATCCGGTGAACCGGCTCGGCATACTGGTTGCGCTGCACGTGATCACGCACGCGGTGCTGCCGGACGAGACGCGAGTCGTGGACAACGAGGTCGCGTCGCTGTCGCCGGAGGCCAAGGAGGCCGTCGTCGCGCTGCGCGACGAATACGAGTCGCTGTGGGCGGAAACCATCGACAGCGGGGTCCGTGACGGGGTTTTCCGCACCGATCAGCCCGCCGTGACGAGGTTGGCGTTGCTGGAGATGTGCAGCGGCGTGGCCAGGTGGTACTCGTCACGCGGGCCGCTCGGTCTCGAAGAGCTGGCGAAGCACTACGCACAGCTCGCGATGCGCGTGCTCGGGCGGCTTGACGTGGGAGAACCACCCGATCTGGGTATTTGTCGCGCTGTGGTCTCAAAAACCTGGTCAACGGCCATCTAGGCGAGGTATTTAGGGGCCTACGCCTTGCTCAGACGGGCTTACTGAGGGACGCTCGAAGGGTGACTGAGCAAACGATCCAACTGGAACTGGACGACTCGGGTCTCTCCCCCAGGTTGCCGGCGCCAAAACACCCTCGGGATCAGGTGCAGGACGTTCCCTATCGCCCCGTCGAATTTCGCGACGACGACTTGCCCTCGGCCCTCGAACGGGCATCGCAGTGGCTGCGCGAGGCACAGGAATGGCTGGGTGAGGCCGTCGACGTGCTGGCCATCCACCTCGATTACGACGACCGCAAGGGCTCGCCGTACTACGACGTGAAGCTCCTGTGTAACGAAGAGGATCTCGCGGGCGTCCCGATCGCCCTGCGTGCTCAAGACGACCCCGAAGACTGACAGATGCTCGTGAGTGTTCCGGACGGTTCTAACCGTCCGGAACACTCACGAGCCCGTTTTAACCCAGTGTGCCGCCGACCTTGACGTGCCCCTTGAGCAGGTTGCGCGCGATGGTCCGCCGCTGGATCTCGTCGGTGCCCTCGTAGATCCGCAGCAGCCGGAGCTCGCGGTACCAGCGCTCGATCGGCAGTTCACGGGTGTAGCCCATGCCGCCGTGGATCTGCAGCACCCGGTCGACGATCTCGTTCGCCTTCACACCGCCGTAGAGCTTCGCGACCGACTGCGCGTGGCGCGAGTCCATGCCCTGGTCGACCTGCCATGCGGCGTGCAGCACCAGCCAGCGCAGCGCCTCCAGCTCGACGCCGGAGTCGGCGATCATCCACTGGATGGCCTGGCGCTCGGCGATCTTCTGCCCGAACGTCTCGCGGGTGTTGGCGTGCTCGATGGCCATCGAGATCAGCCGCTCGCACGAGCCGATCGCACGGGCGGGCAGCAGGTAGCGGCCAGCGCCGATCCACTGCATCGCGAGGTCGAAGCCGTGCCCGAGCTCGCCGAGGATCTGGCTTTCCGGCACGCGGACGTCCTCGAAGACCAGTGACGCCGGGCCCCACTCGCCCATCGTGTCGATGTACTCGGACTTCCAGCCCGCGTCACGGTCGACGAGGAAGCAGGTGACGCCGCCGTTCGCGCCCTTCTCCGGGTCGGTGATGGCGAAGACCATGACGAAGTCGGCCTCGTTGCCGCCGGTGATGAAGGTCTTCTCGCCGTTGATGACCCAGTCGTCGCCGTCCTTGCGGGCGGTCGTGCGGATCGCCTTGGCGTCGGAACCGGCGCCCGGCTCGGTGATCGCGAAGCAGGACTTGCGCTCGCCGGAGATCGTCGGCAGCAGGTACGTCCGCTTCTGCTCTTCGTTGGCGTAGTACAGGATGTTGTCCGCGGCGCCGCCGAACCGGAACGGCACGAACGTGCGGCCGAGCTCGGCTTCGAGCAGCGCGGTCATCACCGCGGACAGGCCCATGCCGCCGTACTCCTCCGGCGTCTGCACGCCCCAGAAGCCGGACTCCTTCGCCTTGAGCTGGAGTTCGCGCAGCTCGTCCGTAGTGATGCCCGGCTTGCCGTCACGCTCGCGGCGCAGTACTTCCTGCTCGCGCGGGACGAGTTCGCGCTGGACGAAGGTGCGGACCCAGTCACGCACCTCTCGCTCTTCGACGCTCAGGGTGAAATCCATGGATGCTCCCTCGTGACTAAGCGCTTGCTTACCTCAGCGTACCTCGCCGCCTTCCTTGTCGACATACCCCGGCGCTTCGTGTTGTTGACCACACCGGACTTGCCGTAGGTTTCTGCCGCCGAACTCGGCGCTTAGGAGGGTCAATGTCCACCGAAGTCCCCACGCAGCGGCGGGATCGCTCGCACTACCTCTACCTGGCCGTCATCGTGGCCGTCCTGCTCGGCATCGTGGTCGGGCTGCTGTTCCCGGCGTTCGCCAAGGAGCTCAAGCCGATCGGCACCGGGTTCGTCAACCTGATCAAGATGATGATCTCCCCGATCATCTTCTGCACGATCGCGCTGGGCGTCGGCTCGATCGCCAAGGCGGCGAAGGTCGGCAAGGTCGGCGGGCTGGCGATCGGCTACTTCCTGATCATGTCGACGGTCGCGCTGTTCATCGGCCTGGTGGTCGGCAACCTGCTGCACCCCGGTGACGGCCTGAAGATCAGCACCTCGGTCGCGAAGGCCGGTCAGTCGCAGGTCACCCAGGCGCAGAACACCACCGAGTTCATCCTCGGCATCATCCCGAAGACGCTGGTCTCGGCGTTCACCAGCGAACTGGTGCTGCAGACGCTGCTGGTCGCGCTGCTGACCGGGTTCGCACTGCAGAAGCTCGGGCCGTCCGGCGTGCCGATCCGCAAGGGCATCGAGCACATCCAGCGGCTGGTTTTCCGGATTCTGGCGATGATCATGTGGGCCGCCCCGATCGGCGCGTTCGGTGCCATCGCCGCGGTGGTCGGCGGCACCGGCTGGGCGGCGCTCAAGGGCCTGCTGATCATCATGGTCGGCTTCTACGTGACCTGCCTGCTGTTCGTCTTCATCGTGCTCGGCGCGCTGAGCTGGCTCTTCGCGCGGGTCAACATCTTCAAGCTGTTCAAGTACCTGGGCCGTGAATTCCTGCTGATCCTGTCGACGTCATCGTCGGAGTCGGCGCTCCCGAGGCTCATCGCGAAAATGGAGCACCTCGGCGTCAGCAAGCCGGTCGTCGGCATCGTGGTGCCGACCGGGTACTCGTTCAACCTCGACGGCACCGCCATCTACCTGACCATGGCGTCGATCTTCATCTCGGAAGCGCTGGGCCAGCCGCTGTCGCTGGGCGAACAGATCTCGCTGCTCCTGTTCATGATCATCGCTTCGAAGGGCGCCGCGGGCGTCACCGGCGCCGGGCTCGCGACGCTGGCAGGCGGCCTGGCCGCGCACAAACCCGCGCTCGTCGACGGCGTCGGGTTCATCGTCGGTATCGACCGGTTCATGTCCGAGGCCCGCGCGCTGACGAACTTCGCGGGCAACTCGGTCGCGACCGTGCTCGTCGGCACCTGGACCGATGAGATCGACAAGGATCAGGTGAAGCGGGTATTGAATGGGGAAGACCCGTTCGACGAGGTGACCATGCTGGACGACCATGGGGGCAAGACCGAGTGATCGACTGCGCGGTGTGGTGGGCCGAGCCGCTGCCCAACGAACCGAGATTCATCGACCTGCTGGACGAACTCGAGCTCGGCCGCCACGCCGGCTACCGGCAGGAGATCGACCAGCGCCGGTTCCTGACCGGCCGTGTGCTGGCCAAGACGATCGCCGGCGACCGGCTCGGCCGCGCGCCGTCGGACATCGTGTTCGACGCGTCGTGCGACGACTGCGACAAACCGCACGGGGTACCGAAAGTGCCGGGCTTGGCACTGTCGATCTCGCATTCGGGCGACCGGATCGGGCTCGCGGTCACCTCGGGTGCGCCAGTGGGCCTGGACGTCGAGTCGGCGTCACGCCGCGCGGAGGACTCGCTGATCGAGTACGCGCTCAACGAGACCGAACGCCTGGGCCTCAAAGGACTCGAAGCGGACGAGCGGGCGTCGGCGTTCTTCGTCTACTGGACGCGCAAGGAAGCGGTGATGAAGGCGACCGGGCGCGGCCTGCGGATCCCGTTGCACAGCATCACGCTGGCGCCGTTCGACTCGCCCGCGGCTTTGCTCGCGTCGGCCAACCCCGCGCTGGATCCGGAAACCACGCGCATGGCGGACCTGGACCCCGGCGACGGGTACCGGGCCGCGGTCGCGGTGCTGACCACTGAGGACCTCTCGGTGACCGAGCACTCCTGGGCCCCCTGATCCTGGGAAAAAAATCCCAATGCGGCATTCGCCAGGTTTCAGCCTCCCAATGTGGCTTTCGTCAGCTCAGAGCTGACGAAAGCCACATTGGGATTTTTTGGCCGGGTCAGATGAGGTCGGGGAGGCCCATGGCTCGGAGGAGGGTCTGGAACTTGGTGGTGGTTTCGTCGAGCTCTGAGCGGGGGTCCGAGGCTTCGACGATGCCGCCGCCCGCGTAGAGGCGCATCGAGGACTCGGCGACTTCGGCGCAGCGGATCGCGACCGCCCATTCGCCGTCGCCGTCCGCGTCGACCCAGCCGACGGCGCCCGCGTAGTAGGCGCGGTCGTACGGCTCCAGCTCGGTCACCAGCGCGCGGGCGGCGTCGGTCGGCGTGCCGCAGATGGCGGGCGTCGGGTGCAGAGCCGCCGCGAGGTGGAGCGCGGTGATGCCGGAGTCGATGAGCTCGCCGGTGATGGTGGTGCGCAGATGCCAGATCGTCGGCGTCGAGACGAGCTCAGGGCCGTCGGGGATCGTGAGCTTCCGGCAGAACGGCCGCAGGCGCTCCACGACGGCCTCAGCCGCCGCGGCGTGCTCGATTTGGTCCTTCTTGGACGCGAGCAACGCGTCTCCGCTGGCCTTGTCGGCGACGGGATCGGTGAACCGGGGCATCGAGCCCGCGTGCGGGTGCGAGACGACATGCGAGCCCTCGCGGGAGAGCAGCAGTTCGGGCGTGGCGCCGACGAGCGTCCGCGTCGAAGGCAGCGCCGCCGCGTAGGTGTAGTGCCGGGGGTTGTCGCTGGCGAGGTTGCGCACGATCTGTTCGGGCCGGAGGGGCTCGTCGAAGTCGAGATCCAGCGCCCGCGCGAGTACGACCTTGCGCATCCCGCGCGCACGCAGCGCGTCGACGGCGTCACGCACGGCCGCCATGTGGCGCTCGGGGGACGGGACCGCGGTCACCGAGACCGGCCGCGGCAGAACCTCGCGGGGCAGTGAACGGTCGCCTTGACCGGCGTGCCGCACGGCACGCGGAAGTACGAGATGCCCTGGCGTGACCGTGCCGGGGCTGGTGTCGAACGGGAGCACGCCGACCGCTAGCGGCGCGGCGCCGGAAGCGAGCGCGCCGGTGACCGTCTCCGCGAGGGTCTCGGGATCGGCGCTGGTCACGGTCTCGACGGCACCCTGAGCCAGCAGCACCCGCCGGGCGGTGGCGAAGAAGAAATCGCCACGCTCGTACTGGGCGGCGAGACCGGCTGGGGACGCGGGCGCGATGCGGGTGGTCACCCCTTCAGCGTCGCAGGCTTCGGAGGCGATGGCCGCAAAGTGTTGCCGGTGCGACACCGCGAACCCGGCCCGTGAGCGTCGGGGCGGTACGGACCGCCCCCACGATCACGGGCCTGAGCTGCGGTGATGCCTTACTTCAGCGCGGAGATCAGCGCTTCCCGCTGGCGGTCACCGAGGCCGGCTGCGCGCCGGTCCGGGTCGATGCCAGCCTGCTCGAGCAGGGCGGCGACCTTGACGGCGCCGAGGCCCGGGACGGCCTTCAGGAGCTGCGTGACCTTCGTCTTGCCGATGGTCTTGTCTTCTTTGGCCTTCTTGAGCACCTTGTCGATGCTTTCCTGGCCGGACTTGATCGAGGCAAGCAGCTCCGAGCGGGCCTTGCGCGCCAGGGCCGCCTTGGCCAAGGCGTCCGCGCGCTGCTCCGGAGTCAACGTGGGCAGAGCCAACGTAGTAATCCTTTCCATCTCGAGTGTCCGCATACGCGGCGACGACCTAGCGACCTGGTGCTTGCTTCCGCAAGCGCTGGCCAGCCGTCTCTTACCACGGCCCCAGTAAACGCCACCCAAGTCAAGGGCGTGAAACCGACACGCACTTACTACCCCCGTGAACACCTCGGGGCAACCCGCCGCACCCTGCCCCCAGCCTGCGGAAACATCACTCCTTGGGGCGATCACGGCGCTCTCGGCGACTGCGGTCAGTGACCGTCGAGTCCACTTTAGACAAGCCGGGAATCGCCCGGCAGAGGGCCGTTCGCCCATCGTTCAAGACACGAAAAAGGTTGCACAGTAAGGAAAACACTCATACGACCGATCGGCGGCCACCCGGGGGTGAAGATCGGCGTCCCGGTCAACTCACGACACCCGATCCACGTGGCGGAAACACCCGGCCGAGCACTCGTTCCCTCCGGAAACCTGTCCGGCACGTGACACCCATTAGTAGGACATCGCACGCACCCGCACGGGCGGTCTGACCAAACGTGACGGAACGGTTGCGTGCTCCAGGGGCCCGCTCTGCATAGAGTCGCGGTTACCCCCAAGTTCACCGGCGCACGGGAGTTGTTGACGATGTTGAGCACGATGCAGGACCTGCCACTGTCACTGGCCAGGCTGCTGCGCCACGGGACCACGGTGCACTCGGAAGCCGAGGTCATCACCTGGAACGGTTCAGAGTCTCGGCGCGAGACCTATGGCGAGCTCGGCAAGCACGCCGCGAAGCTGGCGAACGCGCTGCGTGGCCTGGGCATCACCGGCGATCAGCGCGTCGGCACCTTCATGTGGAACAACGCCGAGCACCTGGCCGCCTACGTCGCCATCCCGGCGATGGGCGCCGTGCTGCACACACTGAACATCCGGCTGTTCCCCGAGCAGCTGATCTTCGTCGCCAACCACGCCGAGGACCAGATCGTCATCGTCGACGGCACGCTGGTCCCGCTGCTCGCGAAGCAGCTGCCCGAGATGAAGACGGTGCGTCACGTCATCGTGGCCAACGGCGACGCCGCGACCATGCAGGCCCCGTCCGGTGTCCAGGTCCACTCTTACGACGCGCTGCTCGCCGACCAGCCGGACACCTTCGACTGGCCGGAGATCGACGAGCGCTCGGCCGCCGCGATGTGTTACACCTCGGGCACCACCGGTGACCCCAAGGGCGTCGTCTACTCCCACCGCTCGATCTGGCTGCACTCGATGCAGGTCTGCATGAGCGACAGCATGCGGCTCGCGCAGGGCGACAAGACCCTCGCGATCGTGCCGATGTTCCACGCGATGTCCTGGGGCCTGCCGTACGCGGCGCTGATGGTCGGCGCGTCGCTGATCATGCCCGACCGGCACCTGCAGCCCGCCCCGATCGCGAAGCTGCTCGAAGCCGAGAAGCCGGACTTCGCCGCGGCCGTGCCGACCGTCTGGTCCGGCCTGCTCGCGCACCTCGACGCCAACCCGCAGGACATCTCCCACCTGCGCGAGGTGGTCATCGGGGGTTCGGCCGTGCCGCCGTCGATGATGCACACCTTCCAGGAGCGGCACGACGTCACCGTCGTGCACGCCTGGGGCATGACCGAGACGTCCCCGTTGGGCAGCGTCGCGCGGCCGCCGAAGGGCGTCACCGGCGACGAAGCCTGGAAGTACCGCTACACCCAGGGCCGGTTCCCCGCATCGGTCACCGCGCGGCTGGTCGACGACGACGGCACGGTGCTGCCGTGGGACAACGAGAGCGTCGGCGAGCTGGAGGTGCAGGGCCCCTGGATCGCCGCGGCGTACCACGGTGGCTCCGAGATCGACCCCGACAAGTTCCACGACGGCTGGCTGCGCACCGGTGACGTCGGCAAGATCAGCGCCGACGGCTTCCTCACGCTGACCGACCGCGCGAAGGACGTGATCAAGTCCGGCGGTGAGTGGATCTCCTCGGTCGACCTGGAGAACGCGGTGATGGGCCACCCGGCCATCGCCGAGGCCGCGGTCGTCGGCATCCCCGACGAGAAGTGGGACGAGCGGCCGCTGGTCGCCGTCGTGCTCAAGGAAGGCCAGCAGGCGACCGTCCAGGAACTGCGCGACTACCTGGCCGACAAGGTCGCCAAGTGGCAGCTGCCGGAGTACTGGACGTTCATCGACGAGGTGCCGAAGACCAGCGTCGGCAAGTTCGACAAGAAGCGGATCCGCGCGTTCCACTCCGAGGGAAAGCTCGACATCTCGAAGCTCTAACCGGAAAATCTTCGGCGAGTCGCGACGCTCTGAAGGCCATCTTGAGAGATCTTGATGGCCTTCAGAGCATGCCGAAGGAGATCTGGGGATGCAGCAGCGCACAAGGCGTGGGTTCCTGTCGTTGGCGGGCTTGGCCGCGGTGGCCACCGCCTGCGGTACCAACACCGGGCGGCAGGGCAGTCCACCGCCGTCGACGGCGTCCTCGGCGCCGACAGCTCCGCCGAAACCGACGCTGCAGCAGTGGTATCACGCCTATGGCGAGGACGGCGTCCAAGACGCGGTGAAGCGCTACGCCGCCGCGTATCCCAAGGCCGCCGTGAACGTCCAGTGGAACCCCGGCGACTACGACTCGAAGATCGTGACGGCGCTGCAGAACAGCGCCGTGCCGGACATCTTCGAGGCACAGGTCAAGATCGACTGGGTGCGGCAGCACCAGGTCGTGGCGCTCGACGACATCGTCGGGCCGATCACAGCGGACTTCAGCCCCGCGGTGCTCGCCGCACAGACCGTCGAAGGCAAGGTCTACGGCATCCCGCAGGCCACCGACACGCAGGTCCTCTTCTACCGCAAGAGCATGCTGCAGGCCGCGGGCGTGAACCCGCCGCAAACGGTCGACGAGCTGATCGACGCGGCCCAGAAGCTCACCAAAGACGGCGTGAAAGGCTTCTTCGCCGGCAACGACGGCGGTGTCGGGGTGCTCGCCGGTCCGCTGTTGTGGTCCACGGGGCTCGACTACCTGTCCAAGGACAACAAGTCCGTCGGCTTCGACGACCCGCGTGCGGCGGCCGCGTTCGCCAAGCTCCGGGTGTTGAACACGAACAATTCGCTGCTGCTCGGCGCGCCGAGCGACTGGTCGGACCCCGCGGCCTTCATCGACGGGCTCGCCGCGATGCAGTGGACAGGGCTGTGGAACATCCCGAAGATCCAGGCCGCGCTGAAGGACGACTTCGGTGTGCTCCCGTTCCCCAAGCTGGACGCCTCCGGCACGCCCTCGGTACCGGTCGGCGCGTACGGCGCGATGATCAACGCGAAGAGCGCGAACGTGACGGCGGCCAAGGACTACCTCAAGTGGCTGTGGGTCGACAAGACCGACTACCAGCTCGAATTCGCGACCAAGTTCGGCTTCCATGTGCCGGCGCGGCAAAGTCTCGTCGACAAGGCGGAGAACCTGAAGCTCGGGCCCGCCGCGGACGCGGCGCGGTACGTCAAGGAGAACAGCCACCTCGTCGGCGGTCCGGTGTGGACGGCGCAGTCGAACACCGCGTTGTCCGACGCCGTCGCGAAAATCGCCAAGGAGGGCGCGGACCCGGCCACGGAGACACGCAAGGCGGTCGACGTGGCCAAGGCTGAGCTCAAGCGCCTGTTCGGATGAAACGGCGGGACGCCCGCGCGTTCTGGCTCTTCGTCGGGCCGTTCCTGCTCGGGCTGGCGGTGTTCGCGTATCTGCCGATCGGGTGGAGCGCGTATCTGTCCTTTTTCGACGCTCGCAACACGGTCACGCCGACCGAGTTCGTCGGCGTCGACAACTACGTCTCGATGCTGTCGAACGACGCTTTTCTTTCCAGCTTGGGGACTTTCAGTGTTTTCGCGGCGCTGATCGTGCCGGTGACGTTCGTGCTGTCACTGGCGTTGGCACTGGCCGTGAACCAGCTGAAGGTCGCGCGTGCGTTCTTCCGGTCGGTGTTCTTCCTGCCGTTCGCGTGCTCCTATGTGGTCGCTTCGCTGATCTGGAAGACGTCGCTTTTCTCGGGCGTGCGGTACGGGCTGGCGAACAGCGTGCTCGGGGTGTTCGGCATCGACCCGGTCGCGTGGACGGGGACGGTCGACCCGCCGCTGTACTGGATCGTACTGGTCAGCGCCCGATTGTGGCTGCAGCTCGGGTTCTACATGATCCTGTTCATCGCGGCGCTGCAACGGATTCCGACGCAGTTGTACGAGGCCGCGGCCCTCGACGGCGCGCGGCCCGGCTGGCAGGTGTTCCGCTACATCACCCTGCCGCAGCTGGCCGCGACTTCAGTGGCGGTGCTGTTGCTGAATCTCATCAACGCTTATCAAGCCTTCGATGAGTTCTACAACATCATGGGCGATTCACGGGGTTATCCACCATTCGCGCGACCACCGCTGGTCTATCTCTATTACACGTCGCTCGGCTCGGGTGGGCAAGATCTGGGCCGGGGCAGCGCGGGCGCGGTGATCCTCGCGCTACTGATCGCGTTGGTGACACTCTTTCAGGGCAAGGTTTTCCGCTTCGGGAGGGCCTCGTGAAGATCGTCCGCTGGATCTGCCTGCTGATCGCGACCGTCCTGTTCTTGCTGCCGTTCTACCTGTTGCTCCGGAACGGCCTGTCAACGCGTGCGGAAATCACCGCGCCGGACTGGAAACTACTCCCCGACACCTTGCACTGGGAAAACTTCGGCACACTTTTCGATAATTCCGAGGTTCCGTTCGCGCGGAGCCTGCTGAATTCGGTCGTCGTCGCGTTGCTGCAGACCGTCGGCCTGCTGCTCATTTGCTCGCTGGCCGGCTACGGGCTCGCGCGGATCCCCTACCGGCACTCGAAAAAGGTGTTCTACGCGGTCATCGCGACACTGATGATCCCGACCTCGGTGACGTTCGTGCCGAGCTTCGTGGTCGTGTCCAGCCTGGGCTGGATCTCGGATCTGCGCGGGCTGATCATTCCCGGTTTGTTCAGCGCGTTCAGCGTTTTCCTTTTCCGGCAATACTTCCTGGACTTCCCCGCCGAACTCGAGGAGGCTGGGCGCCTGGACGGCCTGACCCGCTGGGGCGTGTTCTGGCGGATCGTCGCGCCCAACTCGCTCGGCTTCTTCGCCGCACTGGCGGTGATCACGTTCATCGGCAGCTGGAACGCGTTCCTGTGGCCGCTGATCATCGCGCAGGCCCCGTCGTCGTGGACCGTGCAGGTGGCGTTGTCGGGACTCTTGACCGCGCAGAACCCGCAGCTCAACCTGCTGTTCCTGGCCGCGGCCGTGTCGATCCTGCCGATCGTGCTGCTGTTCGTGTTCCTCCAGCGCTACCTGGTGCAGGGCGTGGCCGAGTCCGGCCTCAAGGGCTGACGGCCATGCTCCGGATGTGACAAATTTTCGCGTTGCCCTACCCGAAAGTTCACCGTCTCGCTAACCTCGTCCGGCACCGTGTAACACCCAGGGTTCGAATGTCACTTACGACTGGGAGCGACCGCATGGCCGAGTTGACCCGCCGCCGATTCGTCACCGCAGCCGGGCTGTCCGGGGCGGGGCTGCTGCTCTGCACGCCGACCTCGAACGCGCTGGACCGGGCGCTGGCGCTCACCACGCGTCGCGCGGTCAGCACCGCGGGCACGACGCTGCAGGCCGCGGCCGCTCCGGTCTCGTCAGGCCCGTCGTACACCAGGCTCGCCGCGGGCCCCGGCTGGCCGGTCGTGCTCCGGCAGGACCTGGCGGCCGCGAGCGCGGGGCGCGACGACCGGCGGACGCCGCTCGCGTCGTTCGTGCAGTTCACCGACCTGCACATCACCGACACCGAGAGCCCGGCGCGCTTCGAGTACGTGCACCCGTACATCTCGTCGGCGCACCGGCCGCAGGAGGCGCTCGGGACGGTCGCGACGAACGCGCTGGTGAAGCGGGTCAACAGCGTGCGGACCGGGCCGTTCACCGGCAGGCCGTTCGACTTCATGGTGACCACCGGCGACAACACCGACAACCACGAGCAGCTCGAACTCGACTGGTTCCTCGGCGTGCTCAACGGCGGCCGTGAGGTCACCCCGAACTCCGGCGACCCGAACCGCTACGAAGGCGTGCAGGCGTCGGGCAGCCCGAGCTATTGGAACCCGGGCACGCCACTGGCCGACGCCTACTCGAAGAAGGGCTTCCCGCAGGTGCCAGGCCTGCTGGAGGCGGCGATGCGCACGTTCACCCCCGACGGCCTCGACATCCCCTGGTACTGCACGTTCGGCAACCACGACGACAGCGTGGTCGGCACGCTGCCCGAGGGCATCCCCGGCATCAGCGCGTTCTACACCGGCAAGTACAAGGTGATCGGCAAGGACGAGGCCAGCACCAAGAAGATCGCCGACGCGATACTCAAGCCGGGCTCCAGCGTGCCCATCGCCGAGCTGTTCGGCGGCAGCGGGCTGATCCGTGAGGTGACCCCCGACGCGCGGCGCAAGCCGTTCACCACGGCCGAATTCGTGCAGGCGCACCTCAAGGCGGCCAACACCGGGCCAGGCCCGTTCGGCCACGGGTTCACCGCGGACAACGCCGACGGCAAGAACGTCTACTACACGTTCCGGATCGCGCCCGGCGTCACCGGGATCAGCCTGGACACCACCACACTCGGCGGGTTCGCCGACGGGTCGATCGGGCTCGGGCAGTACAGCTGGGTGGAGAAGACGTTGCAGCGCAACAGTTCCACCTACTACAACTGGTTCAACGCCAAGGTCACCCATCAGGTGACCGACGAGCTGTTCATCCTGTTCAGCCACCACACCAGCGGTTCGATGGGCAACATCCTGCCGGACTCGCGGCACCTGGCCGAGCCGCGGCTGAACGGCGACACCTTCGTCAACCTGCTGCACCGGTTCCCGAACGTCATCGCCTGGGTCAACGGCCACACCCACCGCAACCAGATCATCCCGCACGTCAACGCCGACGCGAAGCGGAGCTTCTGGGAGGTCAACACGGCCTCGCACATCGACTTCCCGCAGCACGCGCGGATCATCGAGGTCGCGGACAACGTCGACGGCACGCTTTCGCTGTTCACCACGCTGATCGAATCCGAAGCGCCGTACTCGGTGTCCTACGACAACCAGTCGGCGGACGGCCTCGCGTCGCTGTACCGCGAGCTTTCCTACAACGACATCCACGCCGACCTCGGCCAGCTCGGCGCTTCGGGCGACCGCAACGCCGAGCTGGTGCTCGCGCATCCGCTGCGCTAGCGCGTTACCCCGGAGGTAATCGACCCCGCGCGGGCCGTCGGGCAGGCTCTCCCCCATGACCGACGACCTGTTCCACCAGACGATGCCGTTCGCCGCGCGGCTCGGCGTCGAATCACGGGAGCACTCCGCCGAACTCGTCAGCGCCCGCCTCGCCTGGGACGAGTCGCTGTGCACGATCGGCGGGGTGCTGCACGGCGGCGCGCTGATGGCGCTGGCCGATTCGGCGGGCGCGGTGTGCGCGTTCCTCAATCTTCCGGAAGGCGCGCAGGGCACGACCACGATCGAGTCGAAAACCAACTTCCTTCGTGGCATCCGCGCGGGACACGCCGTCGCCACTTCTCGCCCGTTGCACGCCGGGCGGAAGATCATTGTGGTGGAAACGGAAATCCGCGACGACGCGGGCAAGCTCGCCGCGAAGATCACGCAGACCCAAGCGGTGCTTTGATCGGCGACATGCAGGTGTACAAAAGAAATACAGAGGTTCTTTACGGAACTCGAACCGTGGGCGAAAATCCTCCACAGCTAAGAATGCTATGAGGGATGGAGCCCACATGCGAGCCCGCCGATTGATGCTGCTGCTCACCGTGGCGATGATGACCGCCGTGACTACGCAGGCCGCCGAGGCCCACCCAGGCCGCGACGACGAAGCGGTCGACTACCACGAGTGGGCGGGCGGCTGGGCTTTCCACGAGGGCACGCTGGCCGGGCTGGCGATCGAACGCGGCGGGCTGCGCATCGACCGGCCGATCGGCACGATCGAGCACACCGAGCCGAAGCTGGGCACCACCAGGACCTACGAATACGGCCAGTGGACGTCTCCGAGCTACCGGCTGAAATTCGACGCGACGCAGCTCATCGCCTCGTGGAACGCGCGAACACCCGAGAAGACCTGGCTGCAGGTCGAAGCGAAGGGCCGGACGGGGACGGGCGCCGAAACGGCCTGGTACACGATGGGACGCTGGGCCAACGGCGACGCGGACATCAAGCGCACCAGCGTTGACGGCCAGTCCGACGCAAACGCTTTCGTGGACGTCGACACGCTGGTCATGAAGTCGGGCGTGACGCTGAAGTCGTACCGGCTGCGGGTGAGTCTCTACCGCGAGGCCGGCACGCGTGAGACGCCGTCCGTGACGTCGCTCGGCGCGATGGCGTCGCACGTCCCGGACCGCTTCGACGTCCAGGCGACGACGCCGGGCCGTGCGCGCGGGATCGAACTTCCCGTACCACCGTATGCCCAGAACCTCCACAAAGGACAGTTCCCGGAATACGGTGGCGGCGGCGAGAACTGGTGCAGCCCGACCTCGACCGAAATGGTCGCCGAATACTGGGGCAAACGGCCCAAGCCCGCGGACATGACCTGGATCCCGTCCGGCTACGTCGACCCGACCGTGGCGTACGCGGCGCGCTACACCTACGACTACGCCTACGACGGCACCGGCAACTGGCCGTTCAACACGGCTTACGCGGCCTCGCTCGGCCTGCGCGGGCACATCACCAGACTGCACTCGCTGAACGAGCTCGAAAGCTACATCGCGCGCGGCATCCCGGTGATCACGTCGCAGTCGTTCCGCGCGGAGGAACTCGACGGCGCCGGCTACGGGACGTCCGGGCACATCATGGTGGTCATCGGCTTCACCGCCGACGGCGACGTGATCGCCAACGACCCGGCCTCGTCGAGCAACGACCGCGTCCGCAACGTCTACAAGCGCGCCCAGTTCGAGACGATCTGGCAGCGGACCAAGCGCTACACCGCCTCGGGCGGCGTCGCCTCGGGTCCCGGAGGGATCGCCTACATCATCACGCCCTGGTAGACCCCTGACCTGCGCCCGGCCTGGGAAAAAAATCCCAATGCGGCATTCGTCAGGTTTCAGCCTCCCAATGTGGCGTTCGTCAGCTCTGAGCTGACGAAAGCCACATTGGGGGTTCCGGAGCTGACGAATGCCGCATTGGGGGTTTTGGGAACCCGAGGCTGGGGGGTGGGCGGATGGCGAGCCCTCTGCTCCCGCCATCCGCCCGGTTCCCACTGGCGGCGGGGTTTAGCGGGCTCTATCCCACTCGCCCGGCGTGGGATAGAGCCCGCTAAGCCCCGCCGCGGGTGGGGGTGAAGGTGACCGGGAGGTGGCGCAGGCCCCGGATGTTGACGCTCACCCGCCAGGACAGCGACGCCGACATGTCCAGCTTGAGGTCCCGGCACCTGGCCAGGAGCGCGCGGAAGGCGATGCGGCCTTCCATGCGGGCGAGTGGCGCACCGAGGCAGAAGTGGATGCCGTGGCCGAACGCGACGTGGCCGCGGTCCGCGCGCTCGATGTCGAGTTCGTCGGGCTTGTCGAAGCGGCCGGGGTCGTGGTCGGCCGAGGCCAGTGACAACGCGATCAGGTCGCCGGCCGGGATGTCGACGCCGCCGATGGTCAGGCCCGGCTTGGCGAACCGGAGGGTCGGGATCGCCGTCGGCCCGTCGAAGCGCAGGAACTCCTCGAGCGCGTTGTCGAGCAGCTCCGGCCGCTCCATCAGGAGTTTCAGCTGCTCGGGGTGACGCAAAAGCGCGAGCATGCCGTTGCCGATCAGGTCGATCGTCGTCGTGTAGCCCGCGACCAGCAGCAGCCAGCCCATCGCCATCAGCTCGACGTCGCTGAGGCGTTCGCCGGACGAGCGGGCCAGCGCGCCGAGCAGGTCCGTGCCCGCGAACGCCTCGCGCTGGGTGCGCTTGTACTTGATCAGGTCGCGGAGGTACGCGTTCGCCTCGGCGTGCATTTGCGGGAGGAGTTCCATGTCGCCCTCGCGCACGCCGGTGACGACGTCGGCCCAGTAGCGGAAGTTCTCGCGGTCGCTGCCTGGCACGCCGAGCAGCTCCATGATGATCGTCGCGGGCAGCGGCGCGGCGAAGTCCTCGATCAGGTCGGCCTTGCCCTGGCTCGCGATGCTCTCGATGAGCCAGTCGGTCACCTGCTGGATGCGCGGCTCCAGTGCCGCGAGCCGTCGCGGGGTGAACTCGCGGTTGACCACCCGGCGCATCCTCGAGTGCTCGGGGGCGTCCGCGAAGAGCATGTGATGACTCAGTTCGCCTGACCAGCCGTGTGCGATCAACGGGATCTTGCGCACGTCGTCGTTCGCGTTGACCGCGTCGTGCGAGACCAGCGGGTTGCCGAGCGCGGCCTTGACGTCGGCGTAGCGGGTGACCAGCCACATCGGCACGCCGAGGTACTCCACCCGGTGCACCGGCCCTGCCTCGCGTAGCTCGGCCAGCAACGGGTACGGATCACGGGTGAACGCGGGCCGATGCGAGTCGAGATTCAGCGTGGACATGCCAGCCACACGCGCCGTCGGGCCAAGCGGTTCATCAGTTCACCCGGATGGCCCAGTCGCTCACCCCTACCCATGCGGATCTCGCGATATCCGCTCTTTCCATGGCAAGCTGCCGGGGGATCTTCTACACGGAGGTGGCAATGCCGTACGAGGTTCAGGGCGTCGTGTCGCGCGCGAAGGGCGAGCCGGTCTCGCTGGAAACGGTCATCGTCCCCGATCCCGGGCCTGGTGAAGCCGTCGTCTCCGTCCAGGCCTGCGGCGTCTGCCACACCGACCTCCACTATCGCGAGGGCGGCATCAACGACGAGTACCCGTTCCTGCTCGGCCACGAGGCGGCCGGGATCGTGGAGCAGGTCGGCGCGGGCGTGACCGACCTGGAGCCCGGCGACTACGTCATCCTGAACTGGCGCGCGGTCTGCGGCACCTGCCGCGCCTGCAAGCGCGGCAAGCCCTGGTACTGCTTCTCGACGTTCAACGCGACCCAGCCGATGACGCTGGCCGACGGCACGAAGCTGAGCCCCGCGCTCGGCGTCGGCGCCTTCCTGCCGAAAACTTTGGTCCACAGTGGACAGTGCACGAAGGTGGACAGTGCCGCGGAGCCCGCCGTCGCGGGGCTGCTCGGCTGCGGCGTGATGGCCGGGCTCGGCGCCGCGCTCAACACCGGCGCGGTGACCAGGGGCGACTCGGTCGCCGTCATCGGCTGCGGCGGGGTCGGCGACGCGGCGATCGCCGGCGCCAAGCTCGCCGGCGCGACCACCATCGTCGCCATCGACACCGACGACCGGAAACTCCAGTGGGCCAAGGAGTTCGGCGCCACGCACACGCTCAACAGCAGAGGACTGTCCGAAGACCAGGTGGTCGAGGCCATCCAGGAGCACACGGACTCGTTCGGCGCCGACGTGGTGATCGACGCGGTCGGGCGCCCGGAGACCTGGCGCCAGGCGTTCTACGGCCGCGATCTGGCCGGCACCGTCGTGCTCGTCGGCGTGCCGACGCCGGACATGCGTGTCGGCGACCTGCCGCTGATCGACTTCTTCTCACGCGGCGGCTCGCTGAAGTCCAGCTGGTACGGCGACTGCCTGCCCTCGCGCGACTTCCCGCTGCTCATCGACCTGTACCTACAGGGACGGCTACCGCTCGACAAGTTCGTCACCGAGCGCATCGGCGTCGACCAGGTCGAGGACTCCTTCGAGCGTATGCACCGGGGTGAAGTGCTGAGGAGCGTGGTGGTGTTTTGAAGCTCTTCACCGACGCCGAGTACCCAGCCGATCCCTACCCCGGCGCCCGCCCCGACCATTCCTTCGTGCACTTCGACGGCGCCGGGCACTCGCTCGACACGGCGCCGGACGGCTGGCGCGAGCGCCAGGCCGTGCTCGCGTACGGCTCGAACGCCTGCCCGTCCAAGATCACCTGGCTCCGCGACGAACTCGGGCTGCGGGGCCCGGTGGTCGTGGTGCGCGCGCAGTGCGTCGGGCTGGCCGCGGTGTGGGCGTCCGGCCTGCGCGTGCGTGACGGTCAGCGCCCGACGACGCTCGTCGCCATGCCTGGCGTCGTCGAGTGGCATGCCGTCTGGTTCGCCACCCCCGACCAGATCGAGGTGCTCGACGTCTGCGAGGCGCGCGGCTCGCGGCATCACTTGAGCAGGCTCCACACCGGCACGATCACCCTCGAGGACGGCAACGAGCTGGACAACGTGTGCGCCTACGTCGGCGCGACCGACGTCCGGTTCCCGCTGCTCATCGACGGCGTGCCGGTGCGGGTCGCCGAGGTGCCGCAATGCGAGGCCGTCGGGCTCGAAGGCTCGCCTGGCATCTCGCACGGCATCGAGATCACCCTGCTGTGAGCTTGCCGGGATTGAGGATTCCGGTCGGGTCCACAGTGGACCGTGCGGCGCGCAGTACTTCGATGCCCAGCTCGCCGATCTCGGCGCGCAGGTAAGGCGCGTGGTCGACGCCGACCGCGTGGTGATGTGAGATCGTGCCGAGCCCCTTGATCGCCTCGCACGCGGCCGCCTTCGCACGCTCCCACTGGCCGACCGGGTCGTCGGCGTCACGCGCGCTGAGCACGGTGAAGTACAGCGACGCGCCAGTCTCGTAGGCGTGCGAAATGTGGCACATGATGATCGGTGAGCCGAGCGCGCCGGTCAGCGCGGCGCGGACCGCGTCACGCAGATGATCCAGTTTGGACCAGTGCGCGGACGTCTCCAGCGTTTCGACACACACGCCGACGTCGAGCAGCGTGTCGCGCTGACGAGGACCGGAGAACCGGCCATGCCGCCACGACTCGCCGAGTGAGCGGCCGATCTTGACCGCGTTGAGCCACTTGAGGGTTTCCTTGCGGCGGTTGGAAATCTCCTGACCTTCCCAGCCGAGGATGAGCAGGCACGGGTTCTTGATGCCGCGCCCACGCAGATATTGCTTGAGCGCGGCCGTCTTCAGGCCCGCGTTGAGCGCGAGCGACACTTCGGTCTCGTCCACATCGGACAGTCGCGTGACGTCGGCGAGCACATGGTTCTGCGCGAGTTCGCGCACCGCTTCGGCGCCCTTGGCCCAGCCGTCGACCACGTAACCTTCGTAGCGTCGCCGCGCGGGCACCGGGCGCACGCGCAGCGCGACCTCGGTGATCACGCCGAGCGTGCCCTCGCTGCCGATCGCCAGGTGCCGCAGGTCGGGGCCCGCGGCGGAGGCGGGCGCGACACCGAGCCGCCATTCGCCACGCGGCGTGGCGAGCCGGACACCGGACACCATGTCCTCGAAACGGCCGTAGCCCGAAGACGCCTGGCCTGCCGACCGTGTCGCGGCGAATCCGCCGATCGTGGCGCGCTCGAACGACTGCGGCACGTGCCCGAGCGTGAAGCCGTGCTCGGCGAGCAGGCGTTCGGCCTCGGGACCGCGCACGCCCGCTTGCAGGACGGCGATATGCGACACCGGGTCGAGCGAAACGAGCTTGTCGAGCCTGGCCAGGTCGAGCGAGATCACCGACGCCTTGTCACCGCGCAGCGCGTTCACGCCGCCCACCACCGAGGTGCCCCCGCCGAACGGCACGACCGCGACGTCGTGACGCACGCAGACCTCGAGCACCTCCTGCACCTGCTCGGGCGTGGCAGGCAGCACGACGGCGTCCGGCACGGCGAGTTCGCCAAGTCCGCGCCGTCGCAACAGGTCCAGATAGGACAACCCGCCCGCGCGGCCCAGTCGCTCACCCGATGCGGTGAGCACGAACTCGGTGCCGACGACGGATTTCAGCTCGTCAGCGGCTTTTCCGTCCAGTCGGGACTCGGCGACATCGAGCCCCGAGTCGGTAACGACGGGAGCTGACGGCCCCGGTCGCCCGATACGCTCGGTCAGCCAGCGCAGTGCGCGAGCGGGCAGGTCGGCGTGATCTGGAGCCCAGGTTGAGCGGAGCCGGTGGTCAATCGTCTCGTTCACCGTTAGAGTGTGACATATGAGCGCCGAACGTCACTCACTCGTGGGACAACGCACACCGAGCGCGCTCGCGGGCACCCGGACCCGGCAGCCCGCGGTCCGCGTCTCGGACGACGTGCTGCTCAACGCCGCGCGCAAATGCGTGCTCGCGGTCGGAGTCCGGCGTACCACGCTCGCCGAGATCGCGCGGACCGCCAAGGTCAGCCGGATGACGCTCTACCGGCGCTTCCCCGATGTCCGCAGCGTGCTCGCGGCGCTGATGACGCGCGAGTTCGGCGAGCTGCTGCGCCGCGCCAGCGCCGAGGGCAGCGACGCGCCGACCGCGCGCGAGCGCCTGGTGGTCATCGCCTCGGCCGGCGTGAGCGCGCTGTCGACCGACCAGCTGTTCCGCACGCTGCTCGACGTCGACCCTGAGCTCGTGCTGCCCTACATCGTCGCGCGGTTCGGCCAGACCCAGCAGTTCGCCGAGCAGGTGCTGCGGTCACTGCTCGAGGCAGGGCACGCGGACGGTTCGGTCCGCGTCGCCGACCTGATGACGCAGGCACGCTCGATCCTGCTGATCGTCCAGTCGTACGCGTTCTCGCTGCGCCCGGCGACGACCGACGTGGATGAGACCGCGCTGCTAGCCGAGTTCAGCCACATCCTCGACGCGTCGTTGAGACCATGATCCCTGGTTCGCTGAACGCTCGCCGGCGGGAACGTGAGCTCGAGGAGCTGGCGGGTGGCGAACGCGTCGACGTGCTCGTGATCGGCGGCGGCGTGACCGGCGCCGGGATCGCGCTGGACGCGGCGTCGCGCGGCCTGACCGTCGCGTTGCTCGAAGCGCACGACCTGGCTTTCGGCACGTCGCGGTTCTCCAGCAAGCTCGTGCACGGCGGGCTGCGGTACCTGGCCAAGGGCGAGTTCGCGCTGGCGCAGGAGAGCGCGGTCGAGCGCGGGATCATGATGACGCGCACCGCGCCGCATCTCACGCGCGCGATGCCGCAGCTGTTTCCCTTGTACGCCAGCATGTCCCCGTTTCAGCGGCGGCTGACGTCGGTCGGCCTGCACGCGGGCGACGTGCTCCGGCGAGTCGCCAGGACGCCGTCCTGGGTGTTGCCGCGGCCGCGTTTCGTACCGGCGGCGGAGACGCTCGCGCTCGCGCCCGGCTTGCAGCGGCACGGTTTGCGCGGCGGACTGCTCGGCTTCGACGGCGCGCTCGTCGACGACGCCAGGCTGGTCGTCACGATCGCGCGGACGGCGGCCTCCTATGGCGCGCGCGTGCTGACCAAGGTGCGCGCGGTCGAGGTGAGCGGCGACCGGGTACTGGCCCGCGACGAGCTTTCGGGACAGACACTGGAGATCTCGGCCCGCCAGGTGGTCAACGCGACCGGAGTGTGGGCGGGTTCGGTGGTGCCGTCGGTGCGGCTGCGGCCGTCGCTAGGCTCGCATCTGGTCCTCGCGACGGACACGGTCGGTCTCGGACTGGCGTCGGTGAACGTCGCGGTGCCCGGTGAGACGAACCGCTTCGTGTTCCTGCTGCCACAGCCAGGCGGGCGGGTCTACCTGGGACTCACGGACGAGCCTTTGCACGGCGATGTCCCTGACGTGCCAACGGTTCCCGAGTCCGATGTGGACTTCCTGCTCGGCGTCGCCTCCTCGGTGCTGGCAAGGAAACTCACGCGCGACGACGTGATCGGCTCGTACGCCGGGCTCCGCCCGCTGGTGGACATCCCCGGCACCAGCGGCCGCAGCGCGGACCTCTCCCGCAAGCACGCGGTCGCGACCTCGGCCGACGGCGTCGTGACGGTCGTCGGCGGCAAGCTGACGACGTATCGCAAGATGGCACAGGACGGCGTCGACGCCGCGATCGCGCACGCGGGACTGCACGCGGGCCCGTCGATCACCTCCCACCTGCCGATGATCGGCGCCGCCGACCGCTCCACGCTGTCCACTTTGGACGCGCCAGAGCGGCTGGTCGCGCGGTACGGCACCGAAGCGCCCCGGATCGCCGCACTCGGCGAGGTCGACCGGTCGCTCGGCGAGGAACTCCGCGCCGGCATCACGGCGGCCGAGGTCGTCTGGGCGGTCCGGCACGAGGGCGCGCTCGACGCCGACGACGTGCTCGCCCGCCGCACCCGCCTCGCGCTGGTGCCCGCCGACGCCGAGGCCGTCCGCGGCCGCGTCGAGGAACTGGTCACCAAGGCTCTCGCTGGTCTCTAGGGGTCGTGCGCGTTGCGGGCGGTTAGAACCGCCC